>CAZKWM010000021.1:9630-16284 GCA_964556405.1 uncultured Methanotrichaceae archaeon
GTATCAAAGATCAACTCGTCAAAGCTAGGCCCTTCTACTTCAAAGGTTATTACAAAAGTTTTTTTACCTTTGATAACATAAAACATCTCTACTTCGGTCTAATTACTATCATCAAACAGCGGAGGAAAGTTTACAAATGGAATTCATAAGGATAGGATTGGAGTGCACCATAGAGAAATTGCGCTCTGATATGCTATCCAACCCTGGAAGGTACTTCTTCATATTGATATTGGAGGGAAAAGCGACCCTGTGCATAAGAACTTGCAACAGCCTGGGAAGTGATCTTAAGGAGCACGAGGTTCAGGGCCTTCAGGTGGATCCGGATGGTACTCTAATCTCAGTATTTCAGGATCATCTGGATAGAGCCGTGGAAGAGAAAAAAGGATGCAAAGTGGGCTGCTCTGACTATTGGGACCATAGCATAACCCCCAGCATCGAGGAAGCCATCTCCAGCCTTCCATCTTTTATCGATTATCTTCTAATCTATCTGACATCCCAGGGCAGGCACATAGTCTTCTATCCTCCATTGGTAGCTTAAGGCCGGTATTTCCTTTGCCCAGATAATCTCAGTCCAGAAAAAAATCAGCCTGGCCCGGTTTCCCAAGGCCGATAGTGTATCAAAACCAGCCGCGCCCTAAAGCCACCTGTGTCTTGGAACCAACCATGTTGCTAAGGCCAGTCGTGTCTAAAAGCTAGTTGCATCCCAAAATTGGCTGTGTCTAAAGTCATCAAATTCCCAGGCCGGAATCATCATCAACCGAAATAGTTAATAGAAGACTCGACCAATCCCTAGAAAGGGAGAAGCTGGATCTTTCGGTGTCCAGTTAAGTAGCTCAAAAGTCTCTGGCACTGGAATAAGCTTGAAAAGATGATGGAAATGTACAACGAAGCCGAACTCTTATGGAAGCAGATGAGCCCCGCGGACTGGCAGACCTCGGTGGTCCTGGATGCCTTCGAGGACTACGCCAATGGTGCTCTCTGTCAGTGGGAAAGGGTTCTTGGACACCTGATCAGGGACGTTCAGCTGAGGGAGCGCGAGAAGGAGGACATGAAGAAGATCCACGATCTGGTGGAGTCCTCCTATATCCAGCTCAAGGATGGCCTGGAAGCGGTGGACAGGGATAGGGAGGCCATGAGGGCTGTCCAGGAGATTGTTCCCAAGACCTACGATGACGTAAGAACGGTTCAAGAGGTCGTAGAAGAGGCCCAATCCGATGTGAACAGTATACAGGAGCTGATGCAAAAGACCAGGGCGAACATGGAAGGTATCTACGACAGCCGGTCCAAGATCATGGCCGAGAGGAAGAATTTAAATATCCTGGTCTTCCTGGATGTGAGCTTTTACTTAACCAGCATTCGTAAAGTCAAGATCCATCTGGATCGCCTATCGGAGATGGAGTCGGCTCTTGCAGGTCTTTCCCAATCTCTTAGCCCCAAGTTCCAGCCCTTTGTAGATGCCCTGGCCCACCTGGAGAGCAGTGAAGCCAAGAACGGAGACCGGTATCTGATAGGCTACGGAGACATAAACATCAAAGATAATGTCTGCACCTATACATTTGGTGGCAGAGACCTGTACCTGGCCACGGGTCTGGCCGTGGTCAAAGAAGCTTACGACGGGACCATAGGTATCATGAGATCCAAGCTGGCAGAACAAAAGGCGGAACCTGAGGAGCCAGCACCGCAGACGGCATAAGGCAATCAATCCAAAAGGCCCAAAAAGGCACAGGTTAAGGTAAGGAAGCCTTTTTGGGAGGCCTTTTGGGCAAGGTGGAGGAGGCATCTAGAGGCAAATACCTCCACCTAAAACGATCCTCTAGAGGCCGCTGCCTGATATGCTCTATTATGATTTTATTATATATGCTTTGCCGTATTAATTCCGTAATATTAGCCGGTCTGTCAGGCCTAGCACCATATATGCATTTGTTATATAAATGTCATTATACCATGCAAAAAGGTTTTATCAGAAGCCCTTTATCTTCTATTTGAGGATAATCTAATTTAGGCTTATAGTAAGGAGGATATATGAGTTCTGTGAGGTTGGTGCCGAGGGATATTCTTGCGTCGATATTAGCATCTATAATAGCTCTGCTGGTCGTTCTTTTTACGCCCGGATCGATGCTGCAGTTCATGGGTCTTGCAGTCCTATTAATGCTTCTGGGATATACCCTTACCGTAGCCCTTTTTCCAGGAGCAAACGACATAAGCCCCTCCTGGAGAGCGATCCTAAACCTCAGCATAAGCCTTTCCGCTGCAGCCATGCTTTTTATAAGTCAGAGAATGAGCATCCACGCCGAAGGGATAGAGACCATAGCTTTGGTCATATCTGCTTTCGCGTTCTTCCTGACTGGCCTTGCCTATCTGAGAAGGATGGATCTCCCAAGGAGCGGAAGATCGTCTTTCCAAGTGGGCTATCGAAGAGCCCGTACATCTAGAAGAGCGGCGGATAGGACCCACAATATCACAGCCCTGATCCTCATCGCCCTTCTTGTAGGCTCAGCCCTGTCTTTAGCCCATTTGTCATCTCAAAGGGCCGTGAGTGAGAATGATCCTCCAAAGAATGCCAGCATAGGGACTGAAGAAAGGATGATCTCATCTGCCCAGGCATCTCTATCCAAGGGCAGCCTAAACATGGGTCTTTCCAGTACTTCCAGTAATAGAAGCGCATCAGACAGCATCGACAGGCCCAATGTGGTATATCTGAGGTACGGCAGTCCAGGCTCAGATAAGAAAGAGTTCCTGTATCCGAGATCTAACCTTACAGCTACCCAAATTGCATTAAGTTCTCAAGAGATCTCCAATGCCAGCCTGGCTGCTAGCGCTGCAAAGAATGCTTCCGGGGATGCTGCTAGGAATTCTGTTCAGGGGATGGCTGCAGAGGTTAACCTCCTGGCCTTGCCAGCAGTAACATCTTCCGTGACGAAGGATATGAACAAAACCACAAGCAATCGAACCTCAGATGAGGCATTCCGGGAGGGCAGACAGAGCTCTGTACCGATTGGGACTGCACCAACTGAGCTGACCAGCGATGGAAGTTCCCTGCCCTATCAAGAGATCGACCTGACGGACCAGGCCCGGGGAGCTTTAACAAGTGATATCTCGAAGGCCCCATACAGCCCTGAGGAATCGGCGAAAGGAACCGCTATTTTTAAGGCATATAGGGATGGCGTCCAAAAGTCTCTGGCCTCCTCGGGCGGCTCTAAGGAAGGTTCTTCCAGCAGCTCTGGATCGGATTCATCTATCAGCTCTAATGGTACGGATCCAGGCATATCTGTGGATGATCTATCCAGCGATGATCTGGAGGGAGGCTCCGGTTCTCTCCAGACCGCCAAAGGGAAGGATGCCTCCAAGGTTCTCAAAGATATATCAATCAAAGAGATCTCAAGCCTCAAAGATCTCGAAAGGCGACTCAAACTTTAAAGGCTATCAAAGACATCTCAAAGATACCTAATGGGTGGGTCGCATAGACATCGTTATCGTCTTTAATAAAATTTTAATGAATATGATCTGATCTCCCGGTTTTTACCGAAAGCTCTAATTCCTGATGAAAAGGCAGGAGTTATAATTTTATTTTGTCGATGGCATCATTAAACTGCACGCCATATACGAAGGCCGTTATATCAGGCAAAAAGGTTTTATCAGTGTCGTACCTAACCATTAGTCGGGGCTAATTGGAAGGAGGAAGGGAGTGTGAGGCCTAAAGAATATATGCCAGCAGATATTCTAGCATCTGTATTATTATCAGTAGTATCGTTATTAGCTGTTCTCTTAATACCAGTATCGATATGGCAAATGATAGCTCTGGGAATCCTCTTGATAATTCTGGGTTACGTTCTTACCATGGTTCTCTTTCCCGGGGCCGACGATCTGGTACCCATATGGAGGGCAGCTCTAAGCCTCGGCACTAGCGTTTCCTGTGCAGCCATGCTTATCATAAGCCAGAGCCTCGTCCCTCGTGAGGCAGGGCTTGATGCTATAGCGTCGGTTATCTCTGCCTTTGCTATCTTTCTCTCGGGCCTGGCCTACCTGAGGAGGATCGATCTTCCTAGGAGCCGGAGGTTCTCCCCGATTTCCAAGCGCGGAATAAGGCGCAGCGGATTTTCTGCACCGAGCATGAGATCCTTTAAGATCCCGGTCTTGATACTGGTCGTGCTGCTGGCAGCTTCTGCCTTTGCCTTTACCTTCATCTCATCTCAAAAGGAGACTTCAGCCAAGGACGGCTCACAGCTCCGCGTTCAGGGGGTGGGACACGACGAGAAGATCCACGTCTCATCGGCGTCAAAAGACGATGATGACAGCCATCCTGCTGCCATCGCCGCCACTCTCATAGCGGTCGATACAGCCTCCCCATCCATGAGCCCTCAGGCGGATGTTGAGACGGATAAGAGCGTTGAGTGCGTAAAAAGCACTGCAGAGAAGGGCGATCCCCAGGAAGCCAGCAGCAACGTGGCAGAAAGTATCAGCCAGACCAAGGCGGTCTTCTTAATCAATGGAACTTCAGGGTCCGACAAAAATAGGGCTGAGAACCAGAAGAGCTCTGAGGATGCAGGTATTGCTAATAATGTGGGAACTCAAGGAACATCAGGTACAAGCGCATCTTCCAGTGTTGCATCCAGACTATCCATCAACGTCATTCCTTCAGAAATCTCAGGCCAGGGGCACTCTAATGTCAAACAAAGCTCTTCAGTAGCATCTAAAACAGGAAGCTCAGTCACTGAAATTCCCAAGCGGCCGTCCAAAGAAAAAACTCAGCCGTCCTCTACAAATAATGCTCAACCATCAGTCCCAGAAAGCTCTCGAACCACGGCTGCAGAGATCAATCCCTCCTCGGCCTCAGGTAGATCCCAATCATCTGCTGAAAGCATCTCACCTTCTTCCGGATCTCTCAACGTCGCCAGCCGCAGGGCAGGCGCGTCCGAACAAGAGATCGATCTGACTGACCAGATCAACGAAGGCTCCGGGTCTAAATCCTCAGGATCTGCCTCTCCTGCACTGGCTGTGGCGAAAGGTTCAATTGAGGCTGTGGGAAGCAAAGGCGACGTCCCTCAGATGCAAAATGCAGCCTTTGATGTGGTAATTACAGACAAAACCCAGAAGGACGATGGAAGCTCAACAAAGGCATCAGTAACCGCTGCAGCGCCTGGTACCAGTGCAACATCAAGCACCAATGCAGCCTCACGTACTTCTACAGCGCCAAGTACCTCAGCTGAGGATTCAGGAATATCCGAGGACGATCTGTCGAGCGATGCCCTGGAGAGCAGCGGAAGCGCAGGCCAGACGGGCTCATCAGTCAGCTCTAGTGGTGCCCAGAGCTCCTCAGGGAGGAGCAATGGCATCTCTGCTGGTAGCCGGGAAGACTATGTATCCCATATAAGCAGCGATATTAAATCCGAAGTAAAGAGTAGCCATTCTGAGATTGCCAATGAGATCGACGGATGGGTGAGCACAAGAGGCCTGAAAGCTAAAGGCAATGGTAAAGATTCCTTCGAGTCCAAAAATATAGCCTTCGAAAAGAACGGAGGTCGAGCAGTTCTCGGAAGCAAGGTCAATCCAGTGAGGTTGGGCTAGCAGCCCCATCAAATATATTTTCGTATGATATTATAATTTCTAATCATTTTATATTATTTTATCTACATCCACTCGTAATGGGCCATGACTTCAGGTACCATATCGTAAAGAAGGCTATTCTCAACGTAGCCAAAGAAAAGACAGCCATTACAGCTTTTCCTTATTTTCTTCATCTCGTCCCTGGCGGCTAGCCAGACCTTCTCTAATCCCTGGGAGATATGTCCAAGAGGCTTGCTTTTTGCCCTGCAGTTCTCTATGGTCCCATCGCTGGCCACGTGAAGGACTATCTGGTTGGTATGGCACCTGAACCTGGGAGACTGATCCCTGACCATCTTCAAGTATGTATGGGAGTTGATGATGGGAGCGCCTTTCCTCTTCATCTCTATTAGATCATCGATGATCTTTCTATAGCTCGCCTTATCCTCAATGCCCAGCTCCTCCCAGACCTCCTTCCCTATGCCCTCTTCCTGGTGGATGGGTTCAAAGGAGATCCATGCGCCCAGATCTTCCGCTAGGCCGACCAGGTCTTTTAGCTCGGGGAGATTTGCCCTGCTGATGACGCAGTTTATAAGGACCTCGTGGCCCTCATCCATGGCAGCTTTTACCCCTTTGATAACTTCATCAGGGTCCGACCCTCTGAGGCTCCTGTAGCTCTTCAGGCCGTCCAGGGAGACCGAGAGGTAGTCCAGGTCCGAGAGCTCGGAGGATCTCCTGGCTAGGAGCTTTCCATTGGTTACCATGGAAGTCACAAGGCCTTGACCTTTAGCGTACCTCAATATCTCCGGAAGGTTGGATCTGAGGAGGGGTTCTACGGTCCAGGCATTGTAGACGCCTATGCCAAAGGAGCTGGCTTCATCGATCATCTTTAAGATCTCCGGGGTGCTCATCTCATCCCCACCTTTTCTCCAGTATCTGCAGAACCGGCATTGAAGGTTGCACCTAGCGTTGATACCGTGGGATAGGACAAAGGGCCTCGTTCTGATCCTCATCTGCCAGAGGGCCCTGGCGGCAAAGGCGGGTGAAAACGTCCTCATAGCTCTTCTTCACGGACTTGTGAGCATCTTGGTTATTACCTTTTCTTCGAGAAGG
>CAZKWM010000022.1:0-4797 GCA_964556405.1 uncultured Methanotrichaceae archaeon
GATGATTAGATTTAAGACTCATGGTGAGAAAGGCTAGATGATGGATTCTTTCGGAGAAGGAAGAGCTTCTTTTGGAGATAGAAAGGTTCTGATAAAGACCATACAGACGATGAATCAGCACCTTCCAGCCAGGCGTTTGACTTTGTCTGAGCTTTTGGAGATGGATAGGCCAGGAGTCAAGGGCAAGGACAACAGGTTCTACATCATGGATAAAAGCGAGCTGGATCTCATATCCAAGAACCTGCCCAGGTTCATGTGGTCAAGGCTTCGGCTACCTCTGCTTATAGAGATGTCTCCTGACGTGGGAAGTGGTGCAGCCAGGATCCAGGGCGTGGCTGAGATGGAGCTTATCACCAATTTGCTCAAGAGGGAGCGCTCCTGGGAAAAGCAGGTGATCATTTACATGCCCGACGTCAGGGAGCTTAGAAGGATGCTTCCTACCACCAGCCAATACGCCTTCGTGGCTAGCCTCAGCAGAGAGGACATAGTCGAAGGTTGAAGGTTATAGCGAGGGTTAAGGGTAGCATAAGATCTATGTTTATATTCTTTTGGTGCTAATTTCATACTGAGGTCAGATCAGATTATGCCAGAGACTACTTTAGCCGAGGGAGCCAGGCTCTTCTCAGAGAAGATGAGGCAAGGCGCCTACAGAGAAGCATCCAGGATCAGGAGTGACTACAGTCTTCCCTACGATATGATCGAAGCCGCTGTCAAAGACGCCTATCAGAAGAACATAGATGCAGGCGGATTCTCCGTGGCTGCAGACCTGGCCAAGGCCTACGGCCTGCCGGCGAACCTCGTAGCCGAGGTCGCCATGAGGTCCTTCCAGAGGAAGATAGACAGCGAGCAGTTCAAGGCCGCTGCAGAGTACGCCAGGGAGTTCGATTTACCTAAAGAAGAGGTCAGGAATGCGGCCATCCAGGCCTTCAACAAGAGCATGAGCTTTGGCCTGATCAAGAACGCTGCAGATATCGCCGATGACTTCGATCTGCCAGAAGAGATGAGGACCAAGGCTGCAACCAAAGCCTTTGAGCAGTACATGGAGTCAGGCCTCTACAGAAAGGCCTTCCAGATAGCCAACAAATATCATCTGCCTGAAGAGATGATCAGTGCCGCGGAGAAGAAGCTATCTTAAAGGGGTTTTCAAATAAAAAGCCTCCATGAATGCGCATACCGTCGTTTTGACCATAGGCGGGTCTGACTCCGGAGGCGGTGCCGGAATTCAGGCCGACCTCAAAACTTTCTCTGCCCTGGGGGTCCACGGGACTTCAGCTATTACGGCTATAACTGCCCAAAACACCCTCGGGGTAAAGGAGGTCTTTCCCATGGAGCCGAGGGCAGTCCTATCCCAGATGGAGGCCGTCCTCTCTGACTTTGAGATATCCTGGGCGGTGACCGGCATGCTCCCCACGGCCGGGGTTGTAAATGCCGTAGCCGATGTCTCTGAGAAGTATGGGTTAAACCTGGTGGTGGACCCGGTGATAAAGGCTGAGGCCGGCGGCAGGCTCTTCTCGCCTGAGGCCGTGGCTGCCCTGAAGGATAGGTTAATACCGGTAGCCCGAGTCATTACTCCCAACATCTTCGAGGCCAGAAACCTTACAGGCATCCAGGTAACTGATCTGGTCTCGGCAGAGGAGGCCGCCAGGGCCATCCTCGATATGGGAGCAGGCGCGGCCGTAGTTAAAGGAGGCCACCTGGACTGCGCTGACCTCCTCCTCCAGGGAGGGGAGCCAGAGATCATCCGGGGAAGAAGGGAGCAGGGAGGAAATCACGGCGTTGGGTGCACTTACTCCTCCTCTCTGACCGCCTTTCTGGCCACGGGCTCGACCCTGAGAGATGCCACCACGAAGGCCCAGAGATTCTCGGCCACGGCTGTCAGATACAGCTCGAAGATCGGCCACGGCCCGGGCCCCGTGGACCAGGCCGGAGCTTTAAGGGAGGAGGCTGAGAGGTTCAGGGTTCTATCTGAGGTCACGAGGGCTGTCGATATCCTCCAGGTGCCGGAGGCAGAGATTTTGGCCCCTGAGACTGGCATGAGCGTATGCATGGCCCTGGAGGGCGCATCGTCCCCGGAGGACGTGGCCTCCGCTGAGGGCCTTCTGTCTGAAGATCTTTCCTTTGGCTGCGCGAGGTTTGGCAGGAGAAGCAGCACCGCCCTGGCCCTCCTGGATGCCGTGGTAGGGAACTCAAGTATCAGGGCGGCTCTAAGCATAAGCCCGGATATCCCGGATAACTTAAAGAAAGCCCTGGAGGAGAGCTCTGCCGCGATCACGAAAGGGTCTAACTTATGGCATGGGCCCATCCTCATACAGGAGCCGGGAGAAGATGAGCCCAGGGACATGTTTCTTGGCGGTAGTGCTCTGCATCTGGCCAGGTGGGCCCTGGCTGCGACAAAAATCCGGGCCCATTAACTATAAATCAAAGGCTGTTACAAGCAGACTGAATCGACATATACCTGGAGAGTAGATTATGGGAAGCGTCAAGCCCAGTTACATTAAAAATTTTGCTGATGAGCTGATGAGAGGCTACGAGAGTTCATTTAACCAGGACTTCGAGCAGAATAAGCTGAAAGTTTCAGAATACACCGACATCAAGAATAAGACCATCCGCAACCGCGTAGCGGGCTATATAACTCGAGTTAACCGTCAAAAAACTGAGCATAGAAGAGGAGAGGTCGAGCCCGATGTTTGAGGGCGTCTTTCCTGCGATTATTACACCGTTCAAGAAAGATTTAAGCCTGGATGAGGGGGGACTGAGGAGAAACATAGAGTACCTGGGGGAGACCGGAATCGCGGGGATAGTTCCCTGCGGCACCACCGGCGAGTCAGCGACTCTCACCTTAGACGAGCACAAGAGAGTCGTGAAGGTAGCGGTGGACTGCTCCAAGGTGCCGGTGATTGCAGGAACTGGATCCAACAACACCGCTGAAGCCCTGGAGCTGACCAAGCACGCAGTCGATGCTGGAGCCGACGCCGTTCTTCTGATAACGCCTTACTACAACAAGCCCAATGAAAGGGGCATGTTCGAGCACTTCAAGGCCATAGCCGAGAGGTGCGATATACCCATCATTCTCTATAACGTCCCCAAGAGGACGAGCGTTGACCTTAAGCCGGACCTGGTGGCCAAGCTGGCCATGGTGAAGAACATAGTGGCGGTCAAAGAGGCTAGCGGAAGCCTGGGACAGATATCCTCGATCCTAGAGAAGACCCAGGGAAGGGGCTTTACCGTCCTCTCTGGAGACGACGAATTGACCCTGCCCATCATGGCCCTGGGAGGCTCAGGCGTAATCTCGGTGGTGGCCAACGTCGCCCCGAGGAAGATGGTGGCTATGGTCAAGGCCATGGCGGAAGGAAACCTGGCGGAGGCAAGGAAGATCCACTTCGAGCTTGCACCCCTGACCAGAGCTATGTTCCTGGAGACAAACCCCATACCGGTAAAGACTGCATGCAGGCTCCTGGGCATGGCTGCCGGTCCCCTCAGGCTCCCCCTGGCTGACATGACCGAGAGCAATGAAAAGGTCCTCCGGGCAGAGCTGCAGAGGTCGGACGAGAGGCCATGACCATAAGGGTTGCAGTCTGCGGCGCCAATGGGCGCATGGGCACCCTGATCCTGGATGAGATCAAAAAGTCCGGGGACCTGGAGCTGGTAGCTGGCTTTGACGTTGCCGGAGAAAGAAAAGCCCTGTGCGGAGGTGTTACTGTATCCCATGCCTCCAAGCTCCCGGAGGTTCTGGCCAAGGTTAAGCCTGACGTCCTCATAGACTTCACCACCGCATCAGCTGCCACTGAGAACGTCTGCATCGCAGCCGCTTCCGGGGTCAACCTGGTGGTTGGAACCACCGGCTTTTCGGAGGCGCAGCTGAAAATGATGCACAATGCCATAGCCGATGGCAAGGTGGCCGCAGTCATCTCTCCCAACTACAGCCTTGGGGTGAACCTCTTCTGGAGGCTTCTAGCCGTAGCCGCAGAGGTACTCCAGGACTACGACGTGGAGATCATAGAGGCCCACCACAACCAGAAGAAGGACGCCCCCAGCGGGACTGCTCTGGCCGCCCTGGAAGTTCTGAAATCCGCCTTGGGCAAAGATGAAGTAGTCTACGGCAGAAAAGGCCTGGTCCTTCGTGGAAAGGAGATAGGAGTCCACGCCGTCAGGGCAGGAGACATCGTTGGGGACCACACCATCCTCTTCGCCGGACCTGGCGAGCGCCTGGAGATAAGGCATCAGGCCCACAGCCGAGCCGCCTTTGCCACGGGAGCCGTCAAGGCCACAGGATGGGTAGCCAACGCTCGCCCAGGCGTCTATACCATGGCCGATGTCCTGAATGAACAGGCTTGATCTCCAGGATCTGAGCCTTTTTTTTGATGGCAAAAAGCTGAAAGCCGTATACGGGGATAAGCGTGCGGTGGGCTTTTGTGTCAAGTGCGGCCAGGAGCTGGAGAGCCTGGGATACTTCAAGCCTGGCTCCGGATGGCTCCTGGCAGCCCAGTGCAGCCACGGACACCCGGTCCTCATAATCTACGATGATGACTGGAGATGGCTTGAGGACGCCGACCTGGAGATAGGTGCAGGCCAAAAGAGCATATCGGAGATGTCCAGGGAACAGCTAGAGGTTGTCTTCTCACCGGGGGAGATCAAGGCCATGGAGGCCGCAGAGAGGGGCGAGGAGGTCTCCAGGCAGAACCTCTACAGGGCCAGGGCCAAGTACGATAAGTTCGAGCGGCTCTTTGGGATAAGGATTAGGCTCTAGGTCGGGGCTTACGCTAAAGTAATTAAAATTAAAAAAAATTATCTCCTTGC
>CAZKWM010000022.1:4897-12430 GCA_964556405.1 uncultured Methanotrichaceae archaeon
TCTAGGTCGGGGCTTACGCTAAAGTAATTAAAATTAAAAAAAATTATCTCCTTGCCTGTAGATGTTTAGCTCAATCTAATGGGCCGCATGATGTTGTTTTCCCTCGAGCCAGCACAGGATCAAACCACTAGACCTATATAGAAAAACGAGATCATCAGGCTAAGTCTTCTATATAGGGCTGATTATACGAGATACCACGAAATGAACTTACCGGTGTGGGTTATGATGAGCTAAACACATGCCTTTGCCTTTTCAACCAGATCCTCAACCTTGACAAAGACCATGCCCTTGGAGGCAGCATAACCTATGAACTTAGCGTGAGCCTTCAGGTAAACCGATCAAAGAGGTAGAACTTGCCATATCCAACGCTTTCATAGGCTTTAGCGAGCTGCTGGGAGCCGTCCAGGCACATGCCCAGAGGTTCCAAGGGAAAGATTAGGTACCTGTTTTGATCTCCTTGATGAATTCTAGTGCCAGAGGTGCGATCGTAGGTCATATTTACATTTATGGCACCACTTCATGCAGGACCTTGAAGGGCCCTGAAGACTCAGTAGGCTGGCTCATCCACAGGTCGGTGAGTTTCGATTCGACGCCGTTGGGTGTGAGATAGGCCTCCTTTCCGTTGGAGAATTTGATCGAGACATAGGATTTGTAGGGATGAGCATCGAAACCGTGGGTGGCCAGGAAGAAGATCAGGTCGTCTACGGTGATGCCCACGTCCTCGTAGATGGAGATGAGGAGCCAGAGGTCGTTTCTCCTCGCTCATCTACCGATACCTGGCATGCCAGCATGCCAGATACAGCAGGAGGGCAATGTACAGGGCTAACCGACTCTTCAAACCCCACCTACCCTACTCTAAGCCTCCCGCCGGCCACATCCTTACATCTACAGCCCCAACTGGAGGAAAAAATAAACTAATCAGTTAACTTGCCCTTAGTAAAAAGATATCACTGCACTGTTAAGCCTTACATGAATATGGCTGCAAGGGCGTACAGCGGCAGCATAAAGGTTACCAGAAACCCCAAAACGATCAGTACAATAGCTATAGCGTTGTCTCCCATAGTGATCCTCCTTTTTCGTGGACTTTAGCTTGTAGGAGGTGGTATTAATTTCTATCGGACGAAAGCCCGGGAGTAGAATACCGGTCTTAGGATGGATCTTTTGATCGACCAGGAGGCAGATCTACGTGACCTCGCCGAATCCGTCTCTTAAACTGTCGATGACCATTTACGCCGGCCATGATCTTTTGGTCCAGTATCAGAACCATGAAGGCCTCATCAGGGACACCTTCCCACTGGCTGCGTATGCCCCTTAATGACGCCCTCTCAAAGCCGAAGACAGGGTAGTACTCCGGGTGGCCGAGCACTGCTCTGAAGAGCATCCCCTGTCCCCTGAGGATCTCAATTTCTTCCCTGACCATCCCGGAGCCTATCCCCTGCCGCTGGAACTCCGGGAGCACGGCCAGCCTGCCAGGCGCCGCGGGATGGAGTCCATATAATCGGCCAACCTGCTCTACCTGCCATTAAAGGCCAATGAGGTCATCATCGGCGTCATGTGAGTAAGCCTCGGAAGGCCGGATAGATTTCTGCTGCCCTAGCAGCGCAGGTTGCTAGAGTCCTTTGCCAGAATCGTGGTCATGGCCCTAGTCCGGGCTATGACCCTTTCAGATACCCATCCCTAAGCACGCTTTTGGTTCCAAACTATATGGATAAGAACACATTGCTCTTTGCGACTTTGTGCCTTTATGTTTCAACCGATGTTTGTGATTATTACCTTTCACAAAGGCATAAGGGTACAAAAGGTTAATGCTTATCTAACTGAATAACCTTTCATAATATCCTTAATAGGCTTTTGGTCTTATATTTTTATACTTGAAAAATGTGGTTGGGTGCTCTAACGAGATCTACCTATGGGCCAGGAAGACGATGAAGACTAGAGTAGTTCTGCGATTGCTGGGATCTCTTCTCAAGATCTTATTTATGATGTTGCTGGTTCCTGTAGGTATCGCCTCCCATTACGGTGAGACCCAAGGAGTTTTGGCCTTTACCTTAACCGCTCTCATTACACCGCTGGCGGGCATCATCCTGGCTCAGTCAGGTTCCAGAGTCGAGATGGGCCACAAAGAGGGCTTTGCCATGGTAGGCCCCTTCGGATGGCTGGCCGCCGTCTTCCTGGGTG
Source organism: uncultured Methanotrichaceae archaeon (assembly GCA_964556405.1). GTDB lineage: Archaea > Halobacteriota > Methanosarcinia > Methanotrichales > Methanotrichaceae > UBA114. The sequence goes on from CAZKWM010000022.1 coordinate 7,076, forward strand.
CCCTTCCCTACTACTTCCTGGGCATCAGCATGATAGACGGCCTCTTTGAATCCATGTCTGCCTTCACCACCAAGGGCTCATCCATACTGATAGGAATATAACGCCCAGGGCTACTGGGTCATAAATAAGACCCTGGCTGACAGGAGCCTGGCTGCGGCCATGGCCGGAAGCTTCCACGGGTCCCTTGGACCGGCGGTACCCGGAGGCCATGCCCCTCTGCTCTGGCTTCACCGAGGTCATGATGGTATTGGTGTTGGGAGAGCCGAAGAGGGCCGAGACCTCTCGCACATGAGGGCCATGTATACTGCCAGGATCCAGTAGGGGGTGGTGCTGACTATGGTGCTCATGCCCAGGAGGCCGGCTGTGACCAGGCCCCTGGAGCCCATTCTATCTGAGAGATGACCTTATATGGGCCCCACGATCCGGAAGGCCAGGCCGAAGGGAGCCATCAGTATCCCCGCCAAGAGAGGGTCTAAGCCGTAAGGCCCCTGGAAGAAAAATATGAGGACGAAGAGGACTGCGCCCATGGCCGTGCCGTTCAAGGCGCTGTCCAAAGATGCGCAGGCAAAGAGCTTGTCCTCAAAGAGCCTGAAGTCAAGCATGGGCTGCTCCACCCTGCGCTCCATTATGAAGAAGGCTCCTAAGCCCAAGACGGCCAAGCCGAAAAGGATGTAGATGTAGACCATGCCAATCAGATGAAAGGCGATCAGGGATACGGCTAGGAGGAGGAAGCCTAAAGTGAAGACGGCAAAGCCGGCGTCATAGAGTTTCCTCCTCCCGAACATGTCCGCCAGTCGCCCAATCACCGGCACCAGGGCAGTGGTTAGCAGGAGATAGCCCAGGCGGGCCACATGATGATCAGGAAGTCCGCCTGGAGATGGGTCAGTATTTGAGGTAAAGCTATGAGAAGGGTTGAACCCTGTATCAAGGCCAGCAGGGAACCAACCGTGGTCACAGGTAGGACGGCCCATTCGTAGCCACTGGGCCACTCGTTCTGGCCTTGAGATTGAATGTCATAATATGTAACCAATTCATATTTAACAACTTACGTCAAGTTAATCGGCTATGAAGGCCCTCCTCTTGGACCCTTATGCAGGTGCTTCCGGCGATATGATTATGGGATGCCTCCTGGACCTGGGCGCTGACCCAGAAGCTGTGACTGCGGCCGTGGAGTCGGTGGGATGTAGATTGGAGGTCACCAGTGAGGAGCGGGGTCACATCGTCGCCTCCAGGGCTAGGGTCGTCTCTGACAGGAGATATCAGTCGCTGGAGGAGGCCAAGAAAATCCTCGAGGAATCGAGCCTTGGGCCTTCTGTCCTGGATAAAGCCCGGAGGATCATGGATGTCCTGGCAGGCGCTGAAGCTATGGTCCATGGGATAGAGGCTTCCAGGGTCAGATTCCACGAGTTGGGAGCCTTGGACGCCCTGGCCGATATCGCAGGAAGCTGCGCAGCCCTGGAGAGCCTGTCCCCAAAGAAAATTCTTTGCCTTCCCATATCCGTAGGTGGAGGCCTTGTCAAGTCAGCCCACGGCTTCCTGCCTGTGCCAGGACCTGCCGCCCTGGAGATACTGAGGTCCCATAGGATTCCCTGGAAGGGAGGACCTGTGGATCAGGAACTTTTGACTCCCACGGGGGCGTCCATCCTGGCGGCCATAGTTGATTCCTTCCTGGACTTCTATCCAGAGATCAGGGCCCAGAAGGTCGGCTATGGGGCGGGATCCAGTGTCATGCCGTTGCCCAATGCCCTCAGAGGGATTTTGGGCGAGGTAAAGGTAGGGCATGACCACTCAGTCCATGCCATCCACTCGGTCCACCCCGATCAGGTGGCTCAGCTGGAGACCAACCTAGACGACGTCACGGGAGAGGTCCTGGGTTACCTCATAGAGCGTCTCATGGAGGTCGGTGCCCTGGATGTCTCAGTCCTACCGGCGCTGATGAAGAAGGGGAGGCCAGGACATGTGATCAGGGTCATAGCCAGGGAGAAAGATCTGGAGAGGCTGGCCGGGATGATCATGGCTGAGACCGGCTCCCTGGGCCTCCGTGTCTTTCCAAGCCTCCATAGGTACACCGCAGAGCGCGAGGAGAAGCTTGTTAGGATAGAGGTGAAAGGCAGAAGCTACCAGGTTGCCCTCAAGGTCAACAAGTTTGGAGGATCGATACTCAAGGCCAAGCCTGAGTACGAGGACTGCAGAAGAATCGCCCTCGAGGCGGATGTTCCCCTGAGGGATGTTATAAAAATGGCTGAAGATGCAGAAGGGAGGGATATAGGCAGCTAGCGGACCTGCACCCTCCCTGCTTTTCTCTACCCCTGGTGGGATACAATCTTTACGTTGTTGGCTGAGTCTGCGCTGCCCATGGAAGCGGCACCCCTGTTCCCGACCATGATCTTATCTATATTCTGCTGGGGGCTGCACTCGTAGTAGCATAAGCCTGGAATGGCGGTGCTGCAACATTGATCAATGTTGGTGCTCTGGTTCTTCAGGATCTCCAGGTTGTTCCTGGCCTTGGGACCCTTGCCGTCGTTGAAGAGTGAGCCATAGGCATCGGCCATATCGTCGCCTATTCTTATGGAACCTTTATTGGTGTCTTTGGCAGGCTCCGGATTGGAAGCTGTGCTGTCGACGGAAGCACCGAAAGATGGCGTTTCTTCTGCGACCTCGATTGAAGGAGCCTCGACTTCAGGAGCTGCTTGTGGCATAGTGTTCTGATCCGGAGCTGCTTTATTCTTAGCGATAGCAGTTTGGCTGGCATCACCGTTCGCCTTGGCCATGGAGATTCGTTCCCTGATATCTTTGATCCGGTCAGCGCTGGATACGTTAGCCTCGGTTTCAGTGGCGCTACCTTGGGCAGAAACCTGTACGTCCGGTTTATCAGCTGATATCTCATTGGATGATGCTTCTGGCGTGACAACGCTCGCCTCAGAGGATGCTTCATCTCCCTTCACCGTCAGAGATGTATCCTGGAAGGATATGCCGCTTATCTTGGAGAGGAAGGGTCCCCAGGCGGACGATGTGCCCTTGGTATCATCCTTCTTCGGCCCCATGAGCTTGAGAGTAGTTATGCCCCTGAGAGCCTTGGGGTCCACATTGAGCCTCAAAGTTGCCAGGTCCACGTCTCCGTTGGCCTTTCCCAGGGTCTCGGAGCCCTCAAAGTGGAAGAGGCCTGGCTCTATCTGCTCTGACTTGCTGGTCTTGTATAGAGAATTCTCCAAGGATACGCTGGCTATAACCTTCGGATCATAACTCAGGTATAGATTCCATCCTGCAACTGGCGGAGCAGTAATCCCTGCCAGAACCACGTGCATATCTACGCTCTCTCCGGGCTTGACATCAAATCCGGTCTTCTCTCCTGCAGCCAGAGACGATGTACCTGGAGCGGTCTCTTTCAAGCTCAATATATGCGACCCCGTTGCCTGGCTGGTGCCAAGAATGGCCAGAAGGACCACCGCACAGAGGGCTATTGCCCTAATATTTTTCCATCCATATCTCATAAATCTCCCCTCTAATCCCCATGAGATGATTCTGAGCTGATTCCTGGAACAGGAGCAGAGGTCAGGGTTGTAGAAGCCTGCCTGTGACGGGGCACATCTAGCATCTCTTGCTGGGATATCAACCCCCTATGCATCCTATCCGGCGTCATAACTATCTCAGTATAATACTTCAGTCTAGCCACGCGTTCATATAAACTTTGCGCTAAACCTAATCAGAAATTAAAGAATTTGGATCGATATGGCCATATAGATACAACCTTTTTTCTACCCAAGATGAAGCTTCATCTTCGTGAACTTGCTGCAGGAGATGGGGGCAAAAAGGGCTCATCTTCGTAGCCGCCTTCGCAGAGGTTTAAGCGATCGCAAGATTGATTAACTATCCACCGATTGCATAAGTGGTGCGCCCCAATGCGTTCTGATGCCTCAGAAAGGCTTTTTGCCAAGGCCCGCTGCCTCCTACCAGGAGGTGTGAGCAGCCCTGTGAGGGCGATACAGCCCTTCCCCTTCTACACGTCGAGGGCAGATGGACCTTTCCTCTGGGACGTCGACGGTAACAGGTACATCGATTACTGTCTGGCCTACGGCCCCATGATACTGGGCCACGGAAATCCAGCCATCATCAAGGTCGTGGAGGAGCAGCTCCAGAAAGGTTGGCTCTACGGAACTCCCTCCGAGATCGAGGTGGAGATGGCGGAAAGAATCACCAGGCTCTACCCAAGCCTCCAGATGCTCAGGTTCGTGAGCACGGGGACCGAGGCCACCATGGCGGCCATAAGGGTGGCCAGGGGTGCCACGGGCAAAGACAAGATCATCAAGGTGGAGGGAGGCTTTCATGGAGCCCACGACAGCGCCCTCATCAAGGCAGGCTCAGGGGCCACGACCCTAGGCATTCCTGACTCCAAAGGGGTGCCGTTGGATACCGCTAAAAACACACTTCAGGTGCCCTACAACGACCTGGAAGCCCTGGAAGCTGTTATAAGAAAATTCAAAGGCCAGATAGCCTGCCTCATCACGGAGCCTGTCCTTGGGAATATAGGGCCGGTGCTGCCTAAAGAGGGCTACCTACAGGGTGTGCGCGACTTAACTAAGGATAATGAAATCCTTCTGATCTTCGATGAGGTGATCACGGGCTTTAGGCTCAGCATGGGCGGGGCCCAGAAATACTACGGCGTGACGTCTGATCTCACAACGCTTGGCAAGATAGTAGGAGGTGGCTTCCCCATAGGAATCTTTGGAGGCAGAAGGGATCTCATGGAGCAGGTGGCGCCAATCGGAGGCATCTATCAGGCTGGGACCTTTAATGGAAGCCCCGTGCCCCTGTCAGCGGGCCGGGCCACCTTGGACATCCTGGAAGGGGGGGCTTTAGACAAGCTGAATGCTGCAGGGGATAAGTTCAGGAGCGCTCTTTCGGAGATCGTCAATGATTTGAGCCTTCCATACAGCATCGTAGGCATAGCATCCATGTTCAAGGTCTTCTTTGGAAAGGAGCCATGCAACTACGCCGAGGCCCTGAGCTGCGACAAAATAAGCTACCTCAAGTTCTTCCGAAAAATGCTCTCATCAGGAATATTCCTGACGCCGAGTCAGTACGAGACCGACTTCCTCTCGACTGCCCACAGCCAGGAAGTCTTAGACCAGACCCTGGAGGCCTTTAAGTTAAACCTGAAAAACTGATCGTAGGGAGCCGGGGAAGCCCTCTGGCTTTGAGGCAAACGGAGATCGTATTGGAGCGTCTCTCTAATCATGGCATCCAGGCGGAGCTCTGCATAGTGAAGACCAGCGGTGACGTCTTCCTGGACAAGCCCCTCCACATGATCTCCGGATGGGGGGTCTTTGTGGCGGAGATAGATGACAGAATGCTCTC
>CAZKWM010000022.1:12530-16203 GCA_964556405.1 uncultured Methanotrichaceae archaeon
ACATGATCTCCGGATGGGGGGTCTTTGTGGCGGAGATAGATGACAGAATGCTCTCTGGAGAGATCGATCTGGCAGTGCACAGTATGAAGGATCTCCCCAGCAAGAGGCCTGAGGAGCTGACCATTGCAGCGGTTCTCAAGCGCGACTCGCCTTACGATATCCTGGTGACTCCCGATGGATCTTCCCTGGAGGATTTGAAGGAGGGGGCGGTCATAGGCACCTCCAGCATGAGGAGGGCTGCCCAGCTCAGGAGGGCTCGGCATGACCTGAGGATCGAAAGCCTTAGGGGAAATCTCCAGACCAGGCTTAGAAAGCTGCACGAGGGTAAGTACGATGCCATAGTTCTGGCCCAGGCTGGAGTCCAGAGGATGGAGCTGGAGCTAAAGGATCTCAAGTACAATGTCTTGGATCCCAAGAAGTTCGTCCCATCGGCCAATCAGGGGACCATTGTAGCCGTTGCCAAGAGGGGTTCTTCTTCTGAAAAGTACGCAAAATCTATAGATGATCTGCCCACAAGAGCTGAGACGATGATTGAGAGACGGATACTGGAAGCTGTCGGGGGAGGATGCATCGTTCCCATGGCGGTCCACGCGGACATATCGGGCCAGAAGGCCAGGGTGGTGGCCGAGGTCTTATCCCTGGATGGGGCCAGGTTTGTGCGAGTGGAGGAAGATCTTCCTGCCGAGGGCAGCTCAGAGGAGGCCACAGCCCTAGGAAGGAGGCTTCTAGATATGGGCGGCAGAGACCTGGTCGAAGCGGCGGTGAAAGCCTTTGAAACCCGGTAAAGTCTATCTAGTGGGAGCAGGCCCAGGAGATCCGGAGCTCATGACCATCAAGGCAAAAAGGCTCATCTCCCAAGCAGATGTGATCCTCTTTGATAGGCTTCTCAGCCCCGAGATGCTCTCAGGCCTTGAAAACAAAGAGCTCATAGATGTGGGAAAGTCCGCCAGCCACCACAAGCTCACCCAGGACGAGATCAATGCCCTCCTAGTGAAGATGGCCAAGGAGGGAAAGATGGTGGTCAGGCTCAAGGGCGGCGATCCCTACCTCTTCGGCAGGGGCGGCGAGGAGGCCCTGGTCCTCCTGGCTGAGGGAATACCCGTGGAGGTGGTCCCCGGAGTTACTTCAGCCATAGCCGCTCCTGAGCTTGCCGGAATCCCCGTAACCCACAGAGGCGTCACCTCTTCTTTGACCATAGTCACCGGCCACGAGGATCCCGGAAAGGACAGCCCCCTGGACTGGTCGGCCATAGCCAAGCTTGGTGGGACTCTGGTGGTGCTCATGGGCGTCTCCAGGCTGGATAAGAACGTGGGGGCCTTGATCTCCGGAGGAAAATCTCCGGATACGCCGGCTGCCATCGTGGAGAAAGGAGGCTGGCCAGAGCAGAGGCTCGTCACTGGCATCCTGGGGAACATCGTGCAGAAGGCCAAGGACGCCAAGGTGGAGCCCCCCGCTATCCTGGTGGTGGGGGAGGTGGTGAATCTCACGGAGAAACTCGCCCAAAAGGACCAAAATGCTCAAAGCGCCGGAAAGAAGCTCGCCATCTTAAGGCTCGATGCCCAGTCAGCCGAGTCCGCCAGGCTCGCCAGGGAATCCGGCTTCGACCCGGTATGCGCTCCGGCCATCGCCCTGGAGAAGAAACCCTTGCCAGAAAATATCCTGTCCAGGGTCGAGGCCTCAGACTGCGTGGTCTTCACCAGCGCCAACGGCGTAGATATCGTCTCCAAGAATCCATCTCTGCTTCGAAGCCTCAAAAGCAAGAAGATAATCTCCATAGGCCCCAAGACCAAGATTGCCCTGGAGAAGCTTAGGCTCTCTTCCTCGACTCCCGCGGAGTATAGCTCCGCTGGCTTGGAGAAGATGCTCTCGGGTAAAAAAGGCAGGGTGATATTTCTCAGGAGCGCCCAGGGAAATCAGTATCTGGCCGAGGACCTGAGGAAGGCCGGCATGGAGGTGGATGATGTGCCTATCTACGAAGTGAAGGCCTCGGGAGATAAGAGGCTGGATGACCTCATCTTCAAGGCTGATGAGATAGGCATCTTTGCCTTCACCAGCTCTTCCACCGCCAGATATCTTATGGAGCGGGCCAAGGAGATGGGCCAGGAAGAGCAGCTTAGGAGGGCCTTGGAGAGGGCCCGGGTGGCGGTTATAGGCCTTCCCACGGCCGCAGAGCTTAAACGCCTCGGGGTACGAGTGGACGTGATGCCCGAGAAGTTTACCTTCGAATCCATGCTTCAGGCCCTGAGGGGCGCCCAATGATAATCTTCTCCAAGGTTCTGGCCGATAAGGCCACGGTCTGGGATGCTCTCAGGACTCACGATGGCGGCTGTGAGAGGCTTTCTCCAGATATGATCAGGTTCTCAACTGAGTCCAGGCCCGTGGTCATGTGGAATCTTACTCGCAGGTGCAACCTGGCCTGCCAGCACTGCTACATGGACGCCAGGGCGGAAGGGAGCGATGAGCTTACTTTAGAGGAAGGAATCCGCCTGATAGACGACCTGGCTGAGATGAAGGTGCCCGTAATTATCTTCACTGGCGGAGAGCCCTTGATGAGCAGGAACTTCTTTGCCTATGCCTTCCACGCCAGGGAAGCAGGCATCAGGGCAGTGATATCCACCAATGGCACACTGATAACCCCCGAAGTCGCCCGCCTGATGAAGGAAGCTGGCATAGGATACGTGGGAGTAAGCCTCGACTCCTCTGTGGAGGAGAAGCACGACTCCTTCCGGGGAGTACCGGGAGCCTACGCCAAGGCCTTAGAGGGAGTAAGAAATGCTAGAGAGGCAGGATTAAAGACCGGCCTCAGGATCACCCTGACCAAGGACAACTGGTACGAGGTGGCTGCCCTCCTGGAGCTGGCCTTAAAAGAGCGGATTCCGAGGTTCTGTCTCTACCATCTGGTACCTACCGGAAGGGGAGCCGAGATCGCCGATAAGGATGTGACTCCCGAGCAGAGGAGAAGCGTTCTCAAGCTCCTGGCCGAGGCTGCGGTGGAGCTCAAAGATAAAGAGATAGAAATACTGACCACCGACTCCCCCATGGACGGGGCTTTTCTCCTGGAGATGCTCAAAGGAGACCCCAGAAGGGAGCGCGTGAGGAAGCTTCTGGTCAATGCTGGGGGATGTTCTACGGGAAACAAGGTAGCCAACATCAACTACAGAGGCGATGTCCATCCCTGCCATTTCATGCCCCAGGTCGTGGTGGGAAATGTCAGGGAGAGGACCTTTAAGGATATCTGGATGGATAACCCGGCCCCCGAGCTTCTGGCTCTGAGGGGGATGAGGTCAAACCTCAAAGGAGCCTGCTGCGAGTGCGAGTACCTGGAACTCTGCGGAGGGTGCAGGCAGAAGGCTCAGTACTACCTGGGAGATTTTCTGGGCGAGGATCCGACCTGCATTCTTGAGAGGCATAGCCCCTGAATAGGGCGCCTAAACATCACTTTTTTGTTAAGCTTTATCCTGTAGGGCTGCGATTCGTCTGGTAAGAGATTGTTAATCACTAGTGAACCATAACATTAGTCCTGAGACCATAGAACGCATTAAGGGAACCTTCATAGGTATGACCATATGGTATAAGATTTATGTTATAGTGCACTAGTACCATCGAGAGCACAAATAATGTGATTATTCCGCGCGTCATAATGTTGCCTCTGTCAACTACCCCTCCCTAAAGG
>CAZKWM010000023.1:0-15994 GCA_964556405.1 uncultured Methanotrichaceae archaeon
CGCTTTGGGTAAGTGAACCCATGCTTTTTTATCTATTGAAAATGGTATATCTGTCAGATAGGACAGATGAGGCTGGTTCTAGCTTTAATGATGATATTGGTCACAGTTACAATAGCCGAAGGTTCAGGGGAGCCACTAAAGATAGTTCCAGCCAGCGAGGTTCTACATAGTATTAGTTTAGGTAATCCTTTAGCGTACGATAATTGTATTATCACAGGTGATTTAAACCTCAGCAAGTTGGAGTTTAAAGAAGACATCCATCTCATAAATACTGTGAACTTTATAATTATATAGGAGATAGAGCTCCATATGTCAATATCAAAGATAATCGGCCGCGACGGTCGAATGGTATGGGATAATTTCCCATTATCACTAAAATATTGGATGATAGAATGGGACAAACTAGATGACAGAGAAGAGAGCTGGCATGGTAAAGCAATTATCTCTCAGACGGATCTTCGTGCCATGATGGAAGAACGCGCAAAATACGGGCCCATTCCAATAAACGAGCCCATCTTCGCAGAGTTCCATAAGGGCAAAGAGGTCTATAGTGGACGGTTCGTGGTTTCCATATTTCCAGATCCCATCGACTCAAATCCTGTAGTTGATTTCACAGGCATCGGCAAGCTGAATCCAAAAGAGCATTGATCCCCCAGCTCCGAGCTGATTTTATCGCGGCTCAAAAGCTAACATTCAGGATCAATTAACATCATGTAAATTTGGCGATCTCGCCCCATTCTCTTTTCTATGTCAAGCATTTTTACCATATGGGTTGGATATCAGGAGATAACCAGCAAAATCGATCAGACTGACCTTTAAGAAATGCCCGATGATATCGCTGCTTGATTCTTTTTGGAACCTGATCAGAATTTTGCATTTTCTCCTTGATCATCCCAGATATAACCTTTTCAAGGCCGCGTCTTTCTCGGCCCCTCGTATTTCCTGCTGCGCGTCGTATTATCAAACCCGGAATTCACTTGACCGCTCTTCACTGGCTTTGAGGGATCATGCTTACCCGGCCCGTCGCTGGGCATTCCCTTAGCGCCCTTCTTCTGACTCATCTCGTCCTCCTGCCATGTGAGCTATATTCAGCCTGTCTGCTGACATATGGAGCAGAGATGACCTTTCCATCCCGGCCCAATTCCATTACAACAACCATTTCAAGGATCGCTGCATCCAAATCTGAAGAGTACATTTCGGATCACTCCACAGGCATCTGTTTTGATGTGAGGAGGCAGGCATCCAGCTCGCTTTCCAGTTCATCGATATGTTTATTTAATTGCTTGATCTTATTATGCAGGATCTTGACCCTCTCCTCAGATATCCTGAGTTTCTGTTCTTGGGATGCTTTCAGCTTTTCATCCGATGTCCTGAGCCGTTCTACCAGCTCCTTGATCCTCGTCTCAAGGACTTGAACGTCCTCTCCAGAAATCGACATATTAATCACCTAAATCCATTTAAGATTTCATCATATGCTTTCTTCTTACCATTAATATCTATCTGAAAAATAGCCTTGGCCTAGATACTGCCTGGATAGGATGATATGTAGATTTCTCTGAATGGGATGCCTGAACGACTTGCCACTCCACTTTCGGCCTACCTTATTCTCACGCGGGATTTGCACATAATGCCCCTGATCAACATTTGTATATAGGTCCATTACCGTTAGATAAAAATGGAGATCACCTGTTGGTACAAGAATGGCAGCTTAGACACGCTGCGCAACTTCCGCAATCAAAATCAAGACAAGCCGATATCTGTAAAGTTGATAAAAAAGTCCGAATCAGTCAAAGGGGCGCTCCACGGCTACCATCTCGATCCCTCTGGTGCAGCAGGCCTCTTTCTCTTTTCCAAAGAGGCTCCGATCCCCTGCTTGGGCTATGGGGCCTGAGATAATATCAGCATTAGGGTGATAAATGACAGCAACGCCTTTTCCGCTTTTTGATCCTCTTCTATTTTAAGGGTCGAGACATGATTTGAGGCACGATATATTGAGCATAAATTATTCAGTCATAATTTAATCTATGAACTTGATCTAAGTATAGAATCGATGCCGAAAACTGAAGTAATATTCAGGTTCGCCTTCTGTAACCTTCAACGAGCTTTCATCTCAGCCTTTGATAACTGCCAGGGGCGAGGGATAAATCCCTCACACCTGTATTATCCCATATATAGAGGTATGCCATGGCAGAAGGTGAAGCCATAAGGCATTAGGAGGCCGCACTGTCATTTACTCAGTCATCACCCCCGAGATCTCCGGGTTCAATCCAAAGAGCCTCTGACGTGCATCCTGGAAGTAGAAGCGCTCTTGAAGGATATTCTCGTCCTTTAGTCTATCCAAAGCATATCTTACGGTCCTGGAAGGAAGATAGGTCTTGATAACGATATCTTTCTGAGTGAGAAGGCTTCCTGATTCTAACACCTTAAAGACTAGCTTTGCTGATGGCGGTAAATGCTCTAACTTCTGGCTTGGTAGTTCATTCCTGGTATCGGCAAAGGCGATCCCTCATTCACAAATCACCGAATCTACACGCCACGCAAAAGATTATTAAGCTACTCTTTGCGGCAATATTGGCGCCTTAGCTTGATTTAAGGATTATTTATGATAAATTGCCTGAAAGTCAACGTATATATCTTCCCCGAAGGTGAGCTTTGTCTCGGCATTGTATCGGATAATGATCTGATAACATCGGATGATAATCTCGGTATAGGAAAGGATACTGTAAGTTTGAGACAGGGACCCATGGATGCTGCCGAGATAGATGCTATCGGTCTGAGCTTATGAGTCCTTAGATGGTTGTAGCTGGAATGAAAGTTAGGGAGAGCAGCATGCCTTGTGAGCCTACCTGGGAGTCCTTCTTCAGTCTATGCCAGATTTTAAGTGAGATGGGACTCGAAGATACAACCTCAGGTGTGGCCGAGTTCGGCGTGGGTATGGCACCTTCGCTTTTCCAGCAGCACAGATAATACAGGGAAGGATCTATTCCCTGGACATAGAGCCGAGTCTGGTGAAGAAGATGAGCTGGAGGGCCTAAGCAAAAAGGACTCTATAACGTGGTGGCCGAAGTCAGAGGTTTTGAAGCCGATGGATCTGGGCTCCAGGATGAATCCGTGGATTATCGATCAGCAAACTGATCACCACGCTCAGGGCTATCCACCATAGAGATTAGCCTGAAAAGATTCCCATCACGATGAGGAATGTATTGAGCATGCTATCTTTTATGCCTGCCATCCACAAACCTGAAAAGGCCGTCATGAAGAACAATATCGTAGCAGGGTTTGCCAAGATCAATAAAAGAGCCAAAAGATATGCATTCACTGTGCTTTTCCTCTCAGGCCTGCTTCTTGAAATCGGCTAACTGGAGACGAAGATCTACAGGCCGATGAGACATATGGCCGGGCGCCCTAGAATCCCTGGCCAGAACTGATAACGAAGGATCATAGGAGCTATAAGTCTCAGGCTTCAAGCTCCTGGTCAACACCTTCCAGGCGGCAGAGCATGGCCACATAACCAGGCTGTTTGATCCAGACATCGGCCCTCACCTGCCCCTTCCAAGGAGGCGCCTACAAGAGGAACAAGGGCATGACCAGGGTTCACTCATTGAGAAGCGACGGATTGACATGGAGCGCTCAGAACGGCTATGCCGAAGCCATTGCCTACGCTAACTTCCTGCTCCAATCCTTGAAGAGCCAGTCTTTCCAGCGCACCATGCTCGCCAAGACCGACGATGCCTATAAAGAATGGTGGTACAAGCAAGAGAATCCCCTCTATTATCTGGACAAGGAGGAGGCTTAACCTTGGCTGCTGACTTGAATGGAGAGGCAAGAGGCCTAAAGGGACCGTCGGAGTATCCGAAGGAGAAGGTTGAAGAAATAAATTCGAAGGCCGGAGATCCCAAGGATACAACAGATGGCAAGGATACCACAGCTGAATATCCTGAGGTCATGGAGGCTCCTAGGTACTCCCGCGCCCTGGCCGGAGCCTACTCTACGGTCATTGGCACCTTTAGAATTGTTCCCATATTACACTCGGGCTTGGGATGCGGCCTTGGCCAACTCTTTGGTCAGTTCTACGCAGGAGGTCAGAATGCCGGAGGACGACCTCATGGTGGCACCAACACCCCTTGCTCTGGCCTGGTTGGAGGAGCATGTCATCTTCGGAGGGGAGAAGAAGCTGAGGAAGCTTATCCGATCCACCATGGATCTGGTAGATGGCGATCTCTACGTAGTCCTGTCCTGATGCATTCCATCCTTGATAGGCGATGACGTGGAATCGGTGGTGAAGGATTTCAAAGAAGAGGTGCCTATAATCTATGTAAAGATGGCGGGCTTCATAGGCAACTCCTACGATGGCTATGAGCTCTTTTTCAATGCCGTGATAGATCAATTTCTAACTCCATTACCGATCAAGAAAGGGCGTGTAAACATCCTGGGTGTGGTTCCCTATCAGCACACCAACTGAAAGGGCAATTTAAGAGAGCTGAAGAGCTCCCTGGAACAACTGGGCCTCGAAGTAAACATAATCTTCACCGAAAGAAACGGCCTGGAGAAGCTGAAGGAAATTCCTGCTGCAGAGCTGAACCTGGTTCTCTCGACCTGGAATGGAGTAAAGATCGCAGAAAGGCTCCAGGAGAAGTTCGGCACGCCTTACCTGGCTCATCCCAATGTGCCGGGAGGGGGAAAGCAGACCAGCTCCTTGATCAAAGAGCTGGCCGGAAGGCTTGGTCTCTCTATAGAGAAGGTCGAAAAGGTCATCGCCGAGAAGGAGTGGGGGACATATAGGTTCATGGAATACATAGGCGATGCCTTAGCCCTAGGTCTCCCTCGCCCCTACATCGCCGTGGTGGCTGACAGCGGCACAGCCATAGGCATAACCAAGTTCCTAGCTAACGAGCTGGGATACCTGCCTGAAGTGGTGATGGTTACGGATAACCTTCCGGAAGAGGTCAGGCCTAAGATCATCAGGGAGCTTACGGAGAATGTTGAGAGCCCCTTTAAGCCGGAGGTGATCTTTGAGGCCGACTACTTCAAGGTCGGGAGAGCCTCAAAGAAAGAAGCTACCTAGTGCTCCTGGCCAGCTCCATGGAGAAGGGCTTTGCCGAAGATGCTCAGGTGCCCATATATCTCAGCATATCCTTCCCCATCTACGATCGGCTTATACTGGAGCGCAGCTATGCAGGGTACCATGGAGGGCTGGCGCTCGTTGAGGATATCGTAAGCAAGTATGTGGTACCTCTTTGATGGGATTAGAAAGATGTTGAAATAGACTACGTTGAAGGGGAATTCCTGTCTAGATTTCCCTCTTTAATTTTTTAATATATAGTGTGCTGATAGTTCTGTAAATTGATAGGTAGCCCTTTATCGAACCAAGTCAGCTCATCGGAATGGATATAAGAAGTGAGGATTAAAGACAAGAGTCATCTACGGAGCATCAACGTCCTGCGTCGCATGAGTTTATACAGCATTGGCGTTATAATAGAAATTGATTTACGTCGATAATCGAAATTGGAAAGATATTAACTCTCAGCTTGTACGCAGGGGCGAACTCTATCTCAATTTGGATTGCATTAGAGACTGCAAAGAGAGCTAAAGCGCTCCTTCTGAGTATCCTAATACGTTCATACTCTTTGCATCAGTAATTTATTCTTTCTCGCGCATGCCATATAGACTGCTAGAAGGATTTATCGTCCAACTTGGAACTTACATAACAGGATTGTATAGCCGCGTACTATACTACACCCCACAGACGTAGCTCTAAGTTAGCGTTAAAGATACCGGTTCCTGACGAAGATGTCGTTGTCGTGGTTGATTCAACAGGTATGAAAGTCACAAATCGAGGGAGAGTGGATGCGTGAGAAACATGGACAGGTGAGCAGAGGCGGGCTGAAGGTTCACGTGGCAGACGATATCGAATCAAAGAAAGCGCTATCCGTTGAGGTTACAGAAGAAAAGACGGCCGATAGTGAGATTCTATGCCCTTTGCTAAAAAACGTTAATATAAAAGACGGCTTGATGGATGGCGGCTACGATACGAACGGCGCATTCGCCTTCATTAAAGATAAATGATTAGATTTCCGGGAATTAAGATAAAGAAAATGCTATTGTGGTTGAAGAGTCATCACCGGGATCGAACGCTATTCTGGAATTCAATAAGATGGGTTATAACAGTTGTTGCCAAATGCATCAGTATAGAAGACGATGGGCAGTCGAAGACTACTTCTCCGCTATCAAATGAATCTTTGGTGAAACGGTTAGAGCTTCTTCTATCGAAGGTATGATCTCTGAAATTATTAGATTATTCATCCTATGTACTATAATAATCAGCGCTTAGATAAACTGAATACCTTAACAGAAGTATTATTACGGACACAGTGCCGTAGCATAATCACGCAACACAGCAACTCAAACAAAGCAACTCAGAGTAGTCTGTTTACCCTTCAAAACATCCTTCAGCAGATCGCTCTCCTTAACAAACCTGGAAGATGAAAATTCCATCCTGGAAGAAACATGACCCATGGCCTCTTTGATGCCCTCGAACTCGATTGCCTTTCCAGCCATAGCTGCCCTGACATTCTCCCTGACGTTGAAGACCCCAAGGGGCACATATCCCTTATATGCCTCCCTGAGCACAATCACCCCGGCCTGCCTTTTCTCCCTGGCTAGGGCCTCTAAGACCGCCATCTTGCAGGAGTCGTAGCATCCACCAACCCTTGAGTAGCCTTTCTTTCCAGAGTTGGTCTCATAATCGGAAAATAAGAGTTCCTCCCGGCCCAGGACGTGGATAAAGGCCTCCATCCACTCATATTGCCAGGCGTTGGGAGTCGTTATCACGGCGTAGTAATTGTTGAGGCTTGAGAACTCATGAACCCTGAAGGTCTCGATGGGCTCGTACTGCCTGACCTCCTTTAAAAGTCGGCTGCCTATGGTGCTGTCGCAGGCGGTGATGGACCATCTGGTAGGAACAAGGCGCCTCCTCTTCTCGGTTCCCAGGGCTCCCACAGAGAAGGATTTCTGAATGCTGGAAAAGGGCAGTCCTTTGCTGTGAAGATCCATGACCGCATCGGCAGCCTTGAGATCGATGTCATAGTAAGCCTTCTCCAGAGATTGATCCCATCGGACATTGCCCACCTCGAACCTCTCTATATCCGCGCTGGGGCCGAAGGGCGCATGGTCGTCGCTGAAGGTCACACCTTTGGGAGCATGGTCGAACTCGGCCTCGCTCTCTATGGAGCCCGAGGCCAGGGATATATCTTGAAGCTTCTCTACAAAGGAGTTGTGGAGATCGGTGACCTTAATGGATCTTTTGCCCCTGACCAACCTCAGCCGGTATCCTATGATCTCTTCCTGGGTCTTTTTGCCAGGAATCCAGGCCTCGGGCATATCCATGACGGCAGTATCGCCGTGCATAGGAGCTATCATGGGACCGGCGTAGACCTTTGGATAGTTCCAGCTGCCCACGAAGACCGAGGGAGGGGTTGATCCGTCCAGCTCTTTGCCGACCTCCACCGAGGGGACATTAAAGCTGGCAGTGAGCTTTTTGAGGTAAGCTTCCTTGCCCTTTATCACGGTCTTTTATTAGAAGGATCTGCTAGATTAACTAGAGGAGAGCAGGGCGAAAGTGACATTTCCAGGCAGAGGAAATTACTATTTATAACGTTCATAAGAGATAAATGTGATTTTTTTGATCCCCATAGGATTGCATGAGTAGTGAATAGTCACCCTCTAAATCGTTTCAAAGATATGAAGGAATGAAATATAAAATGCTCAAAGACTTCAATTAGGGGTCGACCTCTTATCCCCAGCGCTTCAAAGCGGGAAATGTTGAGGACTTGAAGGACAATCCTTATAGTACATTGCAGTCCTGGGTGAAGATGGGGTGGGCTGAAGCAGTACCCGATAAAAAATAAAATAAGAGCCGGCTGTA
Organism: uncultured Methanotrichaceae archaeon; assembly: GCA_964556405.1. Classification (GTDB taxonomy): domain Archaea; phylum Halobacteriota; class Methanosarcinia; order Methanotrichales; family Methanotrichaceae; genus UBA114. Next base: position 7,925 of record CAZKWM010000023.1, read on the forward strand.
AAAGAGATTACTTTCAAAGGGTGGAGCATCTGGAGTATCCAGGGAAACGTCCCCCTATGTTTTATAATATCTTTATTATTTTAACTTAGGTTCCTTTGAAAGCCCATAGGCTTACCGAGCGAAAGCCCTTATTCAACGGTGGAAATATTACAGCCCATGCAGGTTGAAGATAGCTTTAGGATAGTGGATAGGCTCAGGAAGCAATACGCAAGACTTGGGTGCAGATCTCTTCGGGGTGGCTGATTTGACTCCTGCCATGGAGGCCATAGAAGCCCAGGGTGGCCCCGAAGTGGCAAGCTACCCAAGAGCGATATCCCTAGGCATAGTCCTTCTGGACTCCATTGTGGACCAGCTTCCCAGGAGGGCGGATAGAGCAGTATCCGTGGCTTACAAGCATCATGCCTATGACGTCGTCAATGATCAGCTGGATGACATCACCCTTCGCCTAAGCAGGGAGCTGGAACGTGAGGGATACAGAGCCTATCCCATACCCTCCACCCAGAGAGTGAACGATGAGAAGATCTGTGCCGCATTTTCTCACAAGATTGCTGCCCCCCCCCACCCCCTACCTGGCAGGCCTGGGATGGATAGGGAAGAGCTGCCTTCTGGTCACTCTTAAAGCAGGCCCCAGGGTTCGCTTTGCCACTATTCTCACCGATGCACCTCTGAATGCCACGGGAGAGCCCATGGATCAGAAGTGCGGCGAATGCCAGGAATGCGTTAAAATTTGTCCGGTATCGGCCTTCACAGGAAGGGCTTTTGTTGAAATTGAGCCCAGGGAAGCCAGATACAATGCCCTCGAATGTCAGGAGCACATGAAGGAAATGGAGAAAAAGACGGGCAGGGCGGTCTGCGGCATGTGTCTTTACATATGTCCTCATGGCCGTAAGCATAAAGGTTTGAGATCAAAAGCCAACTAAATATCAGATCAAGGGTTTAGGTTGCTTCCCCTCAGGCGCATACGTCAGACGGCCCCGGTGGATGATGAGCTGATCCTCGAAGTGAATGGCGCGATTGAGGATCAGGCGCTTCCCCTCCATGGTGAGGGCAAAGACAGGAATAGCGATACCTATCTGCATAATGGATCTTTTGCCTACTACATCCCTTACGGCCTTAGAGGCGCAGGACCAGACCAGGTCGCAGCAATCTGCCAGAACATCAGCCTGCTCAAAGGTTATGCCTGTGGTGTGGACTGCAAGGATGAGGGGCTTTATCCCCGAGGCCTCACCAAGCTCCCTGAGCTTTTTGATCTCAAAATCCCTTCCACCCGCAACAGTGACCGCAATCTTCCTGAATCCAGACTGAAGGGCCTTCTGATAGCCTGCGATCTGATCAATGACGCACTGCTCTTTTAGCTTATCACCCTCATCTAGAAGCAGGCATCCCCTCTCCGCCAAACCCGTCCGAACCTCGGGTATGCACTCCGTCCTGAGAAGGCCCACCATATGAGCACCCACTGCCTGAAGAACCTCAGGCCTCTTCACCACCACACTTCCCGCTCCCTCGCAAACCACGACAGCGGCATCCACCAGGCCTTCGGCCATGGCATCGGTCAGCATCTCCGAGGCTCCAAAGCTCACGGGCTTTTCTTCCAGCTTCAGGACACGCGCCGGGCCGTACATCCCCAGATCCAGTATGTGCTCCTGCAGGGATTTTCGTACGGTCTCCCGGCTCTCCTCTTCAAAGCCGTAGATATCCTTCCTGAGAGGGCAGTGTTTGATTTGAGGATCTGTCAAAACATCGATCTTTCCATCTTTTATCCTCACCAGGGCCTTGGCCATCTCTACCAGGTGCTCTGACATCGGTGATATTTACAGAGCTTCTCCTATAATTAGGCAGGGGTCCATGCCTGATCAACGCTGATCTTTCTTCAAGGTAAATATTTAAAAGTTTCAGAGATAAAAACAGGAAGGCTTAATATTTCTTCAAGACCTAATATAAGGCCGAGAAGTCGAGCATCTCCTCTCCCCTGGGATAAGGTCATGCCGTAGAGCTCCTTCACCGTCGATCCCGTGAATAAGGGCCTCTTGAGATCAAAGGCCAGGCCCTCCAGATAGTGGAGGTCCTTGTATATCAGCGCCGACTGGAACTGTACAGAAAAATCCTCTTTGGCCACCTTCTCTTTTTTGGCATTGAGGACCCCGGAGTCTCCCGCCCCCGTTGCCAGGATATCCAGGACCTTGGCCTTATCCAGCCCCACAGCCTCGCCGAAGGTCACGGCCTCGGCCAGGAACCGCCATGAAGGTTCCCAGGGCCAGGTTACTGATGAGCTTCATCTTGGTGGCCAGGGTCGGCTGCTCCAGATAGAAGATGCTCTTGCCCATCATTTCCAGGAAAGGCCTGGCCGTTTCATATCCGGCTTTGTCGCCGCTAACGAGAACTGTGTGAGCCCCCTGGGTTGCAGGAATGGCGCATCCTAAAACAGGGCTTCTACAGATAGGTGCCTCCGTGGGATCTGACGGCCTCGTAGAAGCCCTCTACCGAATGAAAATGATTGGTGGTGGTGTAGTACCACGATCAGCTTTCCCTTACAATCGCCCTTGAAGAGCCCTTCATCCGCCACCAGGCTATGACCCTTTCCCAGATGACCAAGACCTATGAATTCGGCTCTCATAGTTATTAGAAAGGGCCTTTCTCTACGATTAAGATATGGAAAAGATACTGATGAACGGTAGGCCTTTAAAAGAACTCTAAAAGAGATGTTCTGGAAAGAAGGCTACAAAAGAATGGATATCCAAAAAGAGATCCCTATAAAGCTAACTCAATAAAGATAACCACTTTCGTATCGCTCCGCTTACTTCCTCATCGCTCTCTGTATCCAGTCCGATGGCTTCCATGGCAGACATGCCAGGAGGCATCCACTTATAGTAGTGCTGAAGCTCCGGGAAGAAGGCCCTGCAGGTGCCGACTTTGGCCCCACGTCCGGCCTCAAAGAGCTTATCGGCGTTGTCCGGAGGGACGGAGACATCCCGGCCACCATGGACTATGATGACAGGAACATTAACCTCTGCTATGAGCTTACTCGGATCTACTGTATCGTAATCCCGTAGATACTGCTTGTCCTCTTCATTCCGGGCCCGGAAACCATAGGGAGGAAGCTTTTCCACGATATCCTGAGGGATATTCTCGCCGTAGCGAATCATCAGGATAGATCGCTTGTAAAGATTCAGGGAAACCCTGCTGCCGGAAAACTCCATGATGCCATTCCTTGAATTTGCCTCAACCTGATTCATCATGATATCGAAGAAGAGAAAGGCAGGCCCTGAGAGGCTTATGTAGGCGTCCACCCTGGTGTTCTCTGCTCTGGGCTCCATCAGGAGCATCAGGGCTACAACGCGCCCTTCGCTGTGCCCTGCTACAGCCAGGCCTTTTATTCCCGGTTCAAGATCTCTCAAGATCTGGCATGCCCGCCGTAGGACTTTCACCTTCTCCGCAAACCTCTTGTGAGCATTTGCTTTCTCTTCGTTCACAACAACGGCTCCATCCCTAGCATAGCGCAGAACCGCATAGCCTCTAGCAGAGAGCTGGCGGGCCAGATCGACATAGGCATGGGAACGGGGCCTCGAAGGGGTTTCCATCAAGATCGTTTTAGAAGGATCCGGGGACAAGAACCGCGCCCCATTCGGGCTACCAGGCCCTCGGGCACGGTCAAAGCGGCAGGAAACTGCGATCCATCAACTTCCAAAGGGATATGCTTCTCAGAAATGCTGGCTTTATTGGCATTCAACTTTCACACACTTCTAAGGGGATTAAGGCATTGTTAAGTATTAAATTCATAGGTGAGATGTCCCTGGCAATTTCCCTCAGCAACATATATCCATCTTACTGCGAATAAGGGCGCGATGGCGGTGCTCATCGGCTGTAGCGGATGGTCCTATGACGATTGGGTGGGCAGGTTCTACCAAGTCAATCTGGCCAAAAAGAAGGGGGACTGGTATGCATATTATGCGGAATTCTTCAAGGCCGTGGAGATAAACAGCACCTTCTACCGCCCGCCCAATAAATTCCAGGTTAAGTCATGGATAAAGAAAGCCAGGGATCTTGAGGGCTTTGAGTATTCAGTCAAAATATCTCAGCTGGTCACCTACAGGTCCATGGTCGAAAGAGATCTGGAAAGAACAGCTTTCTGGGCATCATCCTTCCAAAAGACCTGCTTAAAACCCTTGGCTAAAGAGGGGCTCTTTGGCTGCGCCCTTCTTCAGCTCTCGCCTTACTTTAAAAGAGATGATAATTCACTCCAGGTGCTAGGGTGTGCCCTTGATGCTCTCTCCCGGAGAGCACCCTTGCCCCGTGGAGTTCAGGCACAGATCCTGGCAGGACGACGGAAAAAAGGAGATAGACCCCTCCGCCCAGGAGGTTTTAAAGGAGAGAAATGCGGCTACCATTCTCATAGACGGACCCGGCTTTCCCGTCACCAAGGAGGAGACGGCCGATCATTCCTATATCAGATTCCACGGCAGAAACCACGATATCTGGTACACCGATGATAAAGAGGGCGATTACAGGATTAACAGGTATGACTATCTTTATACTCAAGAGCAGCTGACTCCCTGGAAACCCAGAATAGAGGATGTCGAGATCACCAAGGGGAAAGTGAGGGTTTATTTCAACAACCATGCCAGGGCCAAGGCCATCAGAAACGCCTTCCAGCTCATGGACATGCTGGCCATTGCTCATAAGGCCAAAGAGATAAATCTGCAGGATCAGTCCGCCATGGGGAATTTTTAGGCAGGATCGCGGGATATATGGACAATTACCGATATGAGAACGAGGAAAGGATCATCTGGCTCAAAGATAAAGAGGCTTTGACCAAGCTGCCCTATGTCTATGAAAGCTTCGTAGCCGCAAGAATAAGGACCGGACCTGTAAGATCGCCTAAAGGATATGTGCTGATAGGATATTCGGTGTTGAAGAAGAGCGTTTCACGTGACCAGCCCGAGGATTTTGTAAGAAGAATATTTACCCTCAAGCTTATAGATGAAGATCAAGAAGGCCTACGGCTTGGTCTCCATGATGATTCAGAACCTGAGAGGACAGTAAATCCCTTGAATGTCGAGGCTGGAAAACCAAGCAATTAAGAAACGCAATCATTTATCTTCCATTTTTTCAAGAAGGATAACTTTTATCTTCAATGTCTTGACTGATCTATATCAAGATGCGCTTAGACAAGTATTTACTTAGCCAGGGCCTTTCCGAGTCTGGATCCAAGGCCGTGCACCTCATAAAGACTGGCCAGGTCCAGGTAAACGACTCTGTCTGCACAAAGCAATCGTACAACGTCAAGGCTTCGGATGTAGTGGAGGCCAAGGCTCCCTTCAAGTACGTGAGCCGAGCCGGCTACAAAATGGAGGCAACCTTCACGAGGCACGACCTCAACATCAAAGGCCTCAACGCCCTGGATATAGGATGCTCTACAGGAGGATTCTCGGACTTTTTTCTCCAGGAGGGCGCAGCCAGAGTTGTGGGCCTGGATGTCGCCCTGGACTGCGTGGATAGAAAGCTTTTGAAAGATCCGCGCTTTTCCTTCCTAGGAGGGGCCAACGCCTGTGATGTCAAATCCCTGGAAAGTTGCCTTGGGGGAGAGAGGTTTGATCTCATCTCCATCGACGTAAGCAACTCTCTCCTGGAGGAGGTCCTGCCCAAAGCCAGTGCCTTTTTAAAACGAGGAGGATTGCTGGTAGCCCTCTTCAAGCCTCCTTATGAGGTTTATAGAAGAATAAGATCCGGTGAAGAGGTGGAAGGCCTAACCAGGGAGTTTGATTCCTGGCTTTTGGAGTGCTACGAGATAGTCCATAAGGATATATCGCCCATTAAAGGCGGGTCCAAGAACAAGGGAACCATGGAGGTGGTTTACGTTTTAAGGCCCATAACAACGACCAATACGGGATCACCTAAGTATTTATGATAATTAATCTATATTGACAGACGAAGGATGATAAAAGTGGGGACTGAGGTTAAAAAGGTCGAGGCTAACGGTACTGAGTTCAGCTATGTAGAGCAAGGCCAAGGCGGTCCCCTCATCCTGGTCCACGGAAGCCTCAACGACTACCGTACCTGGAATCCCCAGTTGGAGTCCTTTTCCAGGCGCTATCACGTTATCGCTTACAGCAGGCGATACCATTACCCTAATCCCTGGGTCGGCGATGGAAAAGATTACGATGCAATTCTTCACTCTGAGGATTTAGCAGGAATGATAAAAGCTCTTGGACTTGGGACTGTGGGCATCATTTCTCACTCTTACGGTGCCTATGCATCATTATTGCTCACAGCCCGACAACCTAAGCTAGTCCAGGCTATCGTCCTTGCCGAACTGCCTTTAGTCCCTTGGCTGGAGGATATCCCCGGAGGGCCTTCCTTATCCTAGGATTTCCTGAACAATGTCTGGAAGCCATCAGGGCTGGCCTTTCAATCCGGGATATCTGGAGCTTGGAGTAAAAATCTTCATAAATGGCGTTTCGGGGGAAGGCACCTTTGGCGGTCTTCCAGGTCCTGTGAGGAACATAATCATGGAAAACGCTCCTGCCATGGCCGCCCAGATCTCAGCCCTGAATCATCTGCTACCAGCTGGAGCGATGCATCCCTCAAAGCCCGCCCTGAGAAGCTTTGTATTGATGATGTCCGGATGAAGACAGTTGGCCGTAACCCCTGTTCCCTCTAGCCTCCTGGCCAGGGCATAGGTGAAGAGTATTATGGCTAGCTTGGACTTGGAGTAGACATTGTAGCCGCCAAAGCCCCTCTCACCCTGGAGATCGCTCCAGTCTGTGTCAGCGCTCATATGTGCAATGGAAGCGACATTAACGATCCTAGAGGAAGCACTTTTTCTGAGGAGATCGAGCAGGAGATTGGTGAGGAGAAAGGGCGCCAGGAAGTTGGCGGCAAATGTGGTCTCAAAGCCATCGGCGGTAAGCTTCCACTCATTCATATAGACGCCGGCGTTGTTGTCCAAGACGGGAGGCGATTGTATCTCTCCTGGATCTCAGAGGCAAGCTTTCTAACCTGGCTTATGGAGGATAGATCCGCTATGAAGAGATCGATCTTATCATTCCCTGACTTCTCCCTGATATCCTTCTTTGCCGCCTCTCCTTTCTGCTAGTTCCTGCCGTGAAGAAGCACCCAGGCGCCCATCCTGGCCAGGTCTAAAGCCGTCTGCTTTCCTATACCATCAGTGGAGCCCGTTATAAGGACCACCCATCCTTCCATGGCCGCTGATCTCTTTCATCCCTATGAAATAACAACCGAGATCTTGCTAATAATTTTAATAAAGTTTATCGAAAAATCTACCCCTTGCCTGCCTTAGCCATGATGGGCTTATATAGCGGTATCCCTTCACATGCCCTGGTTGTAGGCCATGCTTATCAGAAGGGCGGTCATGGTCTCCAGGTATCTAGCGCTCATAAAGGGGCCCGGCATCAACGGGCTCCAGGCCTATATCCCTGATTAGCCCCCGCCACGATCTTTTTGGCCTCGGAATCGTCACCGCAGTAGAAGCCTGTAGGTCTATTATCCCCAAAGCCCTTGGCCTGGGACTGTATGATATTGGCAAAGGTCGTGTTGAAGGCCTTGACCACTCTGGCCCCTGGGGCTTGCTTTGCCACCTCCTCTCCAGCCGAGGTCTGATATCCCACGTCGAAACCAAAGCTGCCCGATTTGAGGGAGATTGGTGCAGTCTATCAGAATCTTTCCCTGGAGAGGTTCTACATCCTTAAGAGCGTTGGGAACCTGAGGCCAGGGCACGGCCAGAAGGATGACATCTCCAGACCTGGCTGTCTGATCAGGTGTTCCATACTTAGCTCCCATAGATGAGGCCATATCCGTGATCTTATCCGGATGGCGTGAGCTGAAAGTAACGTCATGGCCGTTTCTTGCTCAGGTCTTCCACAAACTACGTTCCATATTACCGGAACCTATTATACCTATCTTCATCAGTACGACCTCCAGGGAGAACTTCACAAAGACATTAAATACGTTGAGCCCATAACATATAACGGATACGGTAAGTCCTGTAATTAGCTGAGAGAAAGATGCAGGGCGCAAACTCCGGTCTTCAGGCCGGAGTAAGCCGTAAACGGT
>CAZKWM010000024.1:0-15637 GCA_964556405.1 uncultured Methanotrichaceae archaeon
GAGGGTATTCCAGCCAAGTGCATCCACTGCGGAGGCTGTGTGGCCTTCTGTCCCCACGGGGTGCTCAAGCTGGAGGAAGTGGAGGCCTGATGGCAGCTTTGAGAAAGGTTGTATACATCGACCTCACCAAGGAAGAGAGCTGGATAGAGGAGAGGCCTGAGCTCTATGACCAGTGGCTGGGGGTCACGGGCGTCGGCACCCAGCTCATGATGGAGGAGTGCCCTCAGGGAACCGATCCGCTCTCGCCACAGGTTCCCGTAATCCTGAACATCGGACCTTTGAATGGTCTCTTCCCGGCCATAACCAAGGGCATATCCCACGTCAAGTTACCCCTGACCGGAGAGTGGTGAGAGTCCTACGCAGGAGGAAGGCTTGCCCTGGCCATGAGGTTTGCCAGGGACGAATCCATAGTGATCAGGGGAGCCTCGAAGAGCCCCCTGCTACATCTCCATCAACGATGCCAAGATTGAGATCAAGGATGCCACCTCCATCTGGGAAGTAGACGCCCAGACCACGGGGTCATCCTGAAGGAACACGAGCAGGGCGTGGGAAGGAGGAGCTATACAACACCACCGTTCAGACGGACGTCATGGAGAAGTACCACGACATAGGGACCTCCATAAACATAAACGTCCTTAACTGGATCAAGGGCCTTCCCACCAGGAACTTCCAGGAGGCGTCCTTCCCTTACGCCGAAAAGGTCAGCTGCGAGATGTTCGTAGATAACCAGCTCTCCAGGAGATTGGCCTGCGCAGGCTAGCCCCATAGGCTGCACCCACATAGCCAGCCTCAAATCCCCCGTCTCACCCCGCCACGAGTTCGAGTTGAGGAAGGTATCTTACGACTTCTAGCTCACCTACGCCCTGGGAACCGACCTTGGCGTATCCAGCGCCGAGGGCGTCCTGGAGCTCATAGACTCGTTGGAGAGGTGGGGCCCCTGGACGCCATTGTCAGCAGGCGTGGTCCTAGCCTGGGCTACAGAGGCCTACGAACGCGACATGATCACCCCTCCGGAGACTCTGGGCATTTCCCTGCAGTGGAAAAACGTCAAAAGCTATCTGAAGACCCTGGAGTACCTGGTAAAGCAGCCCAACGAGTTCTACTCCGCTCTGGCCCGCGGCACGGAGTACGCCGCCAAGAAGTACAACGGACTGGACTTCGCCACCACTCTCGACGACCTGATGTCTCGGGATACCACACGGGGCCAGCCTCCATCGTAGGGCCAGCTGGTGGGGGTCAGGCACTCCCACCTGGACAATGCCGACTACTCCGTAGACCAGAAGGCGGCCAAAAAGCCCAGGGATCCTGAGAAAATGGTGGATGAGCTCATCAAGGAGGACGACTCCAGGGGGTATTCAACTCCCTGGTGGGATGCCTCTTTGCCAGGGGAGTCTATACCGAGGATAACATCATCAGCGCTCTTTCATCCGTGGGCATAGAGAAGACCAGGGAAGAGCTGTCCGAGATTGGAAAGAATCTCTTTAAGGCTAAGTACGAGTTCAAGAGGCTAGAGGGCTTTGACCTAACCAAGCCGAGGATCTCCAAGAGATTTTTTGAGACATTCTCCACCCTGGGAAAGGTAGATCCTAAGACCATGGAGGATATGATAAGGGCATACAGGGAAAAGATGGGCTGGGCTTAAGCGCACCCGCCCTTTCCTGCCCGGCCCCAATGCCTTCATCTGGCGGACCTCGCCTTTAATGGCACTGCCATCGTTCAGATCGATCAATAAAGCCGTAGCTTGGCCTGAAGATATATAAGAGCAGCCAAGATCAGTATAATTAGCTTCAGCATGGTGATTCCCCAATTATCCACGTAGCCCGGCCATGGTAACGATATTGTATATCTCCATAACCTTGGCGTTGTATGGCCCGGATTATTATTTATCGAAGGCAAAGAATTTCCGATAATCCAGGCCTAAGTCCCGCTATAGCTATAGGTTCTGGATCATCGGACTATCGACCCGCTCAATCCCCCTATTTGGATGGGCGGTTGCAACTACCCTCAAGACTAAATCTTTCCAAAGCTAATATCATTTAACGAATATCTAGACCTGCGCAAGGATTAAATTTCGCATTGAAATAGCATAATTGCTTTACCAAAGCGATCCATTATAATTACGTAAACATAAGGACCATTTGAAGGGGAAAGGGATCAAAAATTATACTCTAATAGTTCCAGGTCTATCCAACTTTAGGGTTCGTCAGTTCATCATTATCCATTCATCATCACTTCATCGCTCGGAATCTCTGAGGAGGCCCTTGCGCGCCATCCTCTCCTTCACCATCTTCTTGGCCTCGCCCCTCTCCACCTTGAAGATCTCCGAGAGCAGGTCCAGGGCTGCCTCCAGCTCTAGCTCGATCACTGGATCCTCCTTATCATCGCGTCCCACCAAGCTGTTGAGGAGATCTAGGGGCTTTTCTGTGAGCTCCGAGGAGTACTTATCCACCTCTCCCTTATAGATCTTGAGCATGGAATATATGTGGGGCGCCAGGGGCGAGGTGGGATTGAGCCTGCAGAAGGTGTTGGTCTTCTTTTTCTCCTCGGACCGGGACGATGGTAGAACTCTCCTCTCGGTCAGAATTATTTCCAGCCGCTCCAGCTTGCCCAGCTTGTTTATGAGGGTGGTCTGGTTCCAGAAGAGTCCTCCCGAGGACGGCCCCAGATCCTTCCAGATCTGGTTTAGCTGAACCCATCCCCCTTTTCTCTTCAGGTAGACCAGGAGGGACGCCAGAGGAGTCTGGTCCCTCTGAAGGGCACAGTAACGCCTGAACTCCATCAGCATGTACACAGGGGAAGTATAGATGACCCTAAAGCCTTTTCGCCTTTGCCTCTTAAGAATAGGACCTAGCCGAGACTTGGTTAAAGAGATCAGAGTATTCAAGGAGACTTTCTCATAACATCCTACCATTAAGAGGGCAATAGCAGCAAATCGCTGTCTACTGATGTGATTACAGGCTCAAAATCAGGCCATCCAAACGCAGCGACGCACCGTGTGGCAACCGACAATGGGTTTCCACCGCGGCTTTTCAGAGCTCACATTTCAACGGGGCACCAGGAGCCGAGGTTGTATAATCTGTCGCTTCAGCTTGGAAGAGCTGCAGAAAAGAGATATTTTAACTTTCTCTGAGAATCAGATTACAATGTGGACAAGCCTTTTTATTACCAAGACTTTTTATCCATCCCCGACCAAAATATTAAGGCGATCACAATGCAGGCGATAGTTCTCGCTGCCGGGGAGGGCAGCAGGATGAGGCCCCTGACTTCCAGCACGCCCAAAGTAATGCTGCCGGTCTGCGGAAGGCCTTTCCTGGAGCATATAATTCTCAGAGTTGCCAAGGCCGGTATCGATGAAGTGGTCCTAGTGGTAGGATACGGCCAGGATTCGGTCAGGTCCTACTTCATGGATGGAAGGCCTCTGGGGTTAAAGATAGAATACGCCGTCCAAGACCAGCAGCTGGGCACAGGCCACGCCCTTATGGCCGCCAAGAAGCTAGCCCAGGATAAGTTTTTGGTGCTCAATGGCGATGTTCTGCCTGACGTCGAGTCCCTCCAGGCCGTGGTTGGAGCCGAAGATATGGCGGTGGCTGCTAAGAAAGTGCCTGACCCTAGAAGGTACGGCGTTTTTCTGATGCAGGGCGATCACCTCAAGTCAGTGGTGGAGAAGAGTCAAAATCCCCCATCAGACATGGCCAATGCAGGCATATACCTCCTCTACAGGTCCATCTTCGATGCTCTTAGCAGTGCGCCCATCTCTGAGAGGGGCGAGTACGAGCTCACCGACGGTCTCAATGCCCTAGCCTCCGGGGAGAGGATCCTGGTGAAAGAAATCAAGGACTGGATAGAGATCGGCAGGCCCTGGGATATACTGGAGATAAACGCCCTATTGATGAAGGACCTGAAACCCAAAAACGATGGCGAGGTTGAGGCAGGAGTGACCCTCAAGGGCAACGTGTCCATAGGAGAGGGGACGAAAGTTCGATCGGGAGCTTACATAGAAGGGCCAGTGATCATTGGAAAAGATTGCGATATTGGACCCAACTGCTATATCAGGCCGAGCACCTGCCTGGGCGATAGGGTCAGGGTGGGAAATGCCGTAGAGGTTAAGAACAGCACCATCATGAACGATACCAAAGTCGGCCATCTGAGCTACCTCGGGGACAGCGTGGTGGGCCATAGGTGCAACTTCGGCGCAGGGACCATTGCCTCCAACCTCAGGCACGACAAGGGAAATGTTTGGTCTTATATCAAGGGCAAGGCAATAGACAGCGGCAGGAGAAAGCTCGGGGTGATCATAGGAGACGATGTCAAGACCGGAATTCACACCAGCATCTACCCAGGGACTGTAATTGAGGCCGGCTGCAGGTCCAGGCCAGGGGAGGTTCTAAGAGGCTTTGTGCAGAGGCCTGATTGAAAGAGAGACGAAATTTGCTCCGACTGTAGAGCTGCAAGGCCTCCCCAGAGAGCCGATTTTTCTCATGCCAATGGCAAGGCTTTTCAACATTAATTGCAAACTTAACAGCGCGGCTTTGAGGCGCTGCGTAAAAGGGCTAAAACTAGGGCAGGCCGGTGAATAAACCTAAAGGGATCGTAGTGATAGCCTCAAGGAGACCAAAATGAGAGATTTCATTACAATAGCCAAGCCTCTGGTGGGAGATGAAGAGCTCAGAGCCATAGGAGAGGTGCTGAGCTCGGGGATGCTCACCCAGGGGGAGAGGGTCAAGAAGTTCGAGGACGGCTTCTCAAGGTACCTTGGGGTGAAGAACTCCATAGCCGTAAGCAACGGCACCGTGGCCCTGGACCTAGCCGTCAAAGCTCTGGGCCTAAAAGATGGGGATGAGGTGATCTCCCCGGCCTTCACCTTCATAGCCACGGCCAACTGCATCCTCTACCAGGGCCTTAAGCCTGTCTTTGCAGATGTGGACGAGAGGACCTTCAACCTGAACCCTGAGGACCTGGCCGAGAAGATTACTCCCAAGACCAAAGCGGTGATAGGGGTTCACCTCTATGGCCAGCCCTTCGATATGAAGGGAGTGCAGCAGGTCTGCCAGGACCGTAACCTTGCCCTGATAGAGGACTGCGCCCAAGCTCACGGCGCCGAGTACCATGGAAAGAAGGTCGGGTCCTTTGCCACAGGCTGCTTCTCATTCTATCCCACCAAGAACATGACCACAGGCGAAGGCGGCATGATAACCACCAACGACGACGCTGTGGCAGAGCGCCTGCGTCTCATAAGAAACCACGGGGACACCGGCAAGTACAACCACGTCCTGGTCGGATACAACTACAGGATGACCAACATCCAGGGGGCCATAGGCCAGGTCCAGCTGGGAAAGCTTGAGGAGTTCATAGGAAAGAGGCTGGAAAACGCAAAATACCTCAGCAGCCACCTAAAGGCCAAAGGAATTACTCCCCCCTATGTGGCCAATGATGTCAGGCACGTCTATAACCAGTATGTTGTCATGGTAGATGATGACTTCCCGTGCACCAGGGAAGATCTCATGGCCTACCTCCAGTCAAAAGGCGTGGGCAGCGCAATTCACTACCCCAAGCCAGTCTACGACCAGCCCATCTATAGGGATCTCGGGCTAAAAGGATCGTGCTCCGTGGCCGATGATGTATCCAGGAGGGTCCTAAGCCTGCCCGTTCATCCGTCCCTGAAGAAAGAAGACCTGGAATACATCGCCCAGGCCGTCAACAGCTACGGAGGTTAAGCCCTTGGATATCGGCATCATAGGCGTGGGATCCATGGGAAGGAACCACGTCCGGGTTTACTCAGAGCTTAAAGGCGTGGGAAAGGTCTACGTTTACGATCAAATCAAAGAAAACGCCCAAAGGGTCAGGGATATCGCCGTGCCCTGCGACTCGGCTGAAGATCTCCTGGATAAGGCCGAGGCTGTGAGCATCTGCGTTCCCACTAAATACCACTTTGAGACGGCCAAAAAAGTCCTCCATAAAGGAATAAGCTGCCTCATTGAAAAACCCATAACCTTGACCGTTTCAGAAGGAGAAGAGCTTCTTAAGGTCATAAAATTGGCATCAAGAAGGATAACGGTTGGTGTTGGTCACATCGAAAGGTTCAATCCTATAGTCGGCGAGATGAGGAGGATCGCCACAAGCCCGACCTACGTGGAGATCAAGAGGCACAACCCTACATCGAACCGCATTACCGATGCCTCAGTGGTCGAGGATCTCATGATCCACGACATAGATATAGTCTTCAACGTCCTCTTCAAGGGTGAGAGGGATCACAATTACAAGCTCTACAGCGCCGGAAACGGGAACGTCTGCGAGGCCCTAATATCCTTTGACCGATCGGTGGTAGCCCTCTCCGCCAGCAGGCTTTCCTCAAAGAAGTTCAGGACCTTTTATGCCGAGTCCGAGGACCTCACCACCGAGGGGGACTTCATGGCCCAAGAGGTGTACATCTACAAGAAGCCAGATAAGTATGGCCTGGAGGACGAGAGGTACACCCAGGAGAACATCATTGAGAAGGTCTTGGTAAATAAGGTAGAGCCCCTGAAGGTGGAGCTCAAGACCTTCGTGGACTGCGTGAGCTCAGGCAAGGAATTTCCTGTGACCCCGGTGGAAGGAGTGAGGAACCTCAGGGTCTGCGAGGAGATAAAGAAAGGATTGAGATAAATGGTCTCCTTTAAGGCGCACGAGACTACAGTAGTGGAGACCAAGGATATCGGAGAAGGCACCAGGATCTGGCACTTCGCCCACGTCAGAGATGGCGCAAAGATTGGCAAGGGCTGCAACATAGGCAAGAGCGTCTACGTGGATACCGGGGCCGTGATCGGGGACAACGTCAAGGTCCAGAATTTCGTATCAATCTACAAAGGCGTCGTCATTGGGGATGATGTATTCATAGGGCCCTCGGTCACCTTCACCAACGATCTCCATCCCAGGGCCTTCATCTGGGAGGAGGAGCAAGTGGCTCTCACCCACGTGGGAAAAGGCGCCAGCATCGGCGCCAACTCCACCATAGTCTGCGGGAACGATATTGGAGAGTATGCCATGGTGGGCGCAGGGAGCGTGGTGACCAGGGATGTCCCCCCCTTTGCCCTGGTCTATGGAAGCCCGGCAGAGATCAAGGGATGGGTCTGCTACTGCGGAAAGAGGCTGAAAGAGATCCTGGATAAGTCGGGGGGCAGGACAAGATACACGTGCAGTAGCTGCGGAAAGGCCGTAGAGGTGGTTGACGAGTGGACGAAAAAATAGCCGTGGTAGGCCTTGGTAATGCAGGTCTTCCTCTGGCTGCAGTGATCGCCGACAGTGGCATCGAAGTTACAGGCGTTGACATCGATAGAGAAAGGTGTGGCCTCATAAACGGAGGGATAAATCCCTTAAAAGAGGAGCCAGGGCTGGATGAGCTCATAGGCAAGTACGGAGGCCGCAGCTTCAAGGCCACCACAGACATAAGGAATGCAAGCTCCTGTAACACTTTCATAGTCATAGTTCCATTATTCATAGATCAAGATTATAATCCCGACTTCAGGACCCTTGAGAGCGCCATCAAAGGCATAGGCTCGGTGCTCAAACCCGGAGACTTGGTGGTTTTGGAGACGACCGTCCCTCCAGGGACCACCGACAATCTGGCTAGAGCCTGGCTCGAGGAAACCAGCGGCATGGAGGCCAGCCAGTTCGGCCTTGCTTACTCCCCTGAGAGGATCATGACCGGATACAGCGTCTCCAGGTTCAGGGAGTTTCCCAAGGTCGTGGGAGGCACCAATGAGGAGAGCGGAAAGAGGGCCTTTGCCGTCTACAGCAGGTTTGTAAAAAGCCTGAATATGGTCTCCTCGGCCAGGGTCGCCGAGTTCATCAAGGTCATTGAAGGCTGTTACAGGGACACCAACATCGCCCTGGCCAATGAGCTCTTCAAGATATCCTACAACCTTAGGATAGATTTCTACGAGGCCCGGGAGTACGCCAACCACCAGTACTGTCATATCCACCTGCCCTCCACAGGTGTCGGAGGTCACTGCATACCGGTCTATCCCTGGTTCCTCATAAAGGAGATGGAGAGGAGGGAGAAGTTCGACGACGCCAGGCTTCTCAGAACCTCAAGGGAGCTCAACGATGAGATGATAGAGTTCTGGGCGGAGAAAATCATGCTCAATTGCCTCAAGATTGACAGGCCCCTCAAGGATATCGCCATCTGCATCTCAGGATTGTCCTACAGGCAGGGTGTCAAGGAGATCCACCACAGCAGAAATCTAGCTCTGGCCAGGCTCCTGGTGGAGAAAGGCCTGAAGGTCTATGCCTGTGATGAGCTTTTGGGGAAGGCCGGAGTGGAGAAGCTGGGCTTGAGATATCTTGAGCCTGAAAAAGCCGATCTGGTCTTCGATACGTCTGAACTTACGTTTGGAAGCTCAGGCAAATTCGCTGGCAAGGAAAAGATGAGCAAGACAACCGAAGGTCCTGTATGCAGGTGCTGAAGATGGCCAAGATCGCGTCCATCGTCGGCGCGAGACCTAACTTCATCAAGCTGGCACCCTTTTCAAGGGAGATGAGAAAGACGTTCCAGGAGGCCATAATCCACACTGGCCAGCATTACAACTACGAGATGGACAAGGTCTTCTTCGACGAGATGGGCATACCCGAGCCTGATTACCACCTGAATGTGGGCTCGGGGACTCACGGCCACCAGACAGGAGAGATGCTGGCCAGAATTGAAGACGCCCTGGTCAAGGAGGAGCCCGCCGTCGTGGTGGTCTTCGGCGATACCAACACCACCTTGGCAGGGACCCTGGCCGCATCCAAGCTGCACATACCCGTAGCCCACGTGGAGGCGGGCCTCAGGTCCTTCGATAGAAGGATGCCCGAGGAGATCAACCGCGTCCTGGTAGACCACTGCTCTGACATGCTCTTCTGTCCAACGGAGACGGCTGTGGAGAACCTGAGGAAGGAAGGGGTAACCAACGGCGTGAGCCTTACCGGTGATGTCATGGTGGATGCTCTGAGGATGTGCTTGGAGATCGCCGAGAAGGATTCCAAGGTCATGGAGGATTTAGGACTCAGGCCTAAGGGGTACTGCTTGGCAACGGTCCATAGGGCCTCCAATACCGATGACCTTTCGTGCATCAAGGGCATAGTCGAGGCATTTCAGGACCTGGGAGATGTGGTATTTCCCTGCCATCCGAGGGCTGAGAAATGCCTGAGGCAGTACGGCCTTTACGATGGGCTGAAGGCCAGGATCAGGGTAGTCAAGCCGGTGGGATACCTGGACATGCTTATGCTGGAGAAGAACGCCAGGAAGGTTTTAACTGACTCGGGCGGCGTTCAGAAGGAGGCCTACATCATGGGAGTGCCCTGCATCACCATGAGGGATACTACTGAGTGGGTGGAGACGGTGCAGGATGGATGGAATGTCCTGGTGGGGCCTGATAGGATTGCTATAACCGAGAAAGTCAGTAACTTCAATCCCAAGAGCAAGCAGAGGGAGGTCTTTGGCTCGGGGGATGCAAGCCAAAAAATTGCTGAAAAGATTAAGGATTGGCTAAAATAAATGCCATCTCCTTGTACGTTTTCCTCCTTGGACATTCAAGGAATCATGCAAAAAGAGATCGTTGATGCTCCTTGGATATGGGATTCAGCAATCACATTTATAAGTGCTTTCTCAACTCGAGAATCTCGATCAAATACTTTGGTCTCGAAGGATATTTCCCTTAACGGTGGTTTATCTAAGGCTATTTAGATATAGCGAATGCTATCGAAAAATTACAAAAAAAGCGATAAATCAATGAAACTGGACCTCGTAAGGCTAAATAGAGATATATTTTTGAAAAAAGCCATAAAACAAAGTAAATAGGAATCCTCTAACGTGCCCTCTTATCCCCGTCCCATCCCCATCTTAAGATAAATACCTTCTGCGCGCAAAGATAGAAAAGTATTATCACGGAGATCTCCACTATTCATTCTGGTGGCCTGAGTTGAGGATTGCCGTGGACATTGATGGCGTACTGGCAGATCAGAGAGGAGCTGCCCTCCAGAGGATCGAGAAGGAATACGGGCAGAGATATCATAGATCCGAGATCACCCGCGCCAACTGGACCTTCGACGGAAGGGACATACAGATGGAGATCTATAGGCTGCTCAAGGACCCCGAGTACGTCATGGCCATCCCTGTGATAGAGGGATCTCAGGCTGCAGTGCAAAAGCTTGCCGGACGGGACGTGCACGTGGTCACGGCCAGACCACACGAGACCGAGGAGGCCACAAAACAATGGCTAAACAGGCATTTTCCAAGTCTTAAGGGGTACCACCATGCTAGGACGGTAGCCAAGAACTCTGTGCTTTCGGACCTGCTGATAGATGATTTCGATCTGAACATCGTGGGATTTGTCAAGAGCGATCCCCACCGACGAGGGATACTATTTCAGCAGCCCTGGAGCATTAACGACACGGGAATCGAGAATTACTCAGATCAGGTGTATTTCTGCAAGGACTGGCCAAGCGTGCTTAAGGTAATAGATGAAATTGAGGCTGTTTAGATAAAATATCCTATAGACATGTTTTACCCCGATCTTCATTTCTTCCAAGACATCCAACAGCCAAGGCCTCTAAGACAACTGATATGATTTTAAACGATAAAGCAGGATTTTTCAAGGTAATTTAGGCCAAATAGCTATTCGAAAAGATCGTTGAGTATGATAGACTTTTTAATAGAAAATGCAATCATAAATAGGCTACGATAGTTTTATATCTGTTTAGATGGGTTAAGTTTAACTTGTTTCTAGGCCTTAAAGAATATATATCGATCTACCATATAGAATAAGAACTCATTAGCTAATATAGACCTGAAAAAACAGATAATATAATAAGGAGATTCAAAATGGAAGATAAAACTGCTCCGTCACCTGAGATCTACAATCCACCCAGGAATCTGGTAGAGAACTCCAACGTCATGCAGTGGATGAGAAAGAAGGGCTTCTCCTCTGAGAAGGAGATGCGGGCCTGGACCGCTCAGAACTACGTCCAGTTCTGGGACGAGATGGCCAGGACCTACGCCAACTGGTTCGAACCCTACAAGCAGGTCCTCGACGAGTCAGACAAGCCCTACTATAAGTGGTTCGTTGGAGGCAGGTGCAATGTGGCCTACAACGCCGTGGACAGGCACGCCCACTCCTGGAGGAAGAATAAAGTCGCTTATTACTTCATCGGCGAGCCGGTGGGAGATGTCAGAGCCATCACTTACGGGGAGCTGGAGCACGAGGTCAACAAGTTCGCTAATGCCCTGAAATCCACGGGCGTCAAGAAGGGCGACAGGGTTGGCATGTATCTGCCCATGATCCCCGAGCTGCCCATAGCCATGCTTGCCTGCGCCAAGATCGGCGCCATTCACGTAGTTATCTTTTCAGGGTTCTCTGCCGGGGCGGCCAGGGAGAGGCTTCAGGACTCGGAACCCGTGGTCCTCGTCACCTGCGACGGATCCTACCGCAGAGGCAAGCCCGTCATGACCAAGCCCCAGGCCGATGATGCCTTGGAAGGCGTTCCCAGCATCAAGAAGGTCATCGTAGTAAAGAGGAACGGCCAGAATGTGCCCATGAAGGAGGGCAGGGATGTCTGGTGGAACGATTTTGTGGCAGGCCAGTCCATCCAGTGCACCACCCTTCCCCTAGACCCCGAAGATACCCTCTTCATCCTCTACACTGCCGGAGCAGGCGGCAAACCTAGAGGCATCCTCCACGCCCATGGAGGGTTCTGCGTGGAGCCCACCTTCACCATGGCCTGGGTCTTCGATATCAAGGACACCGATGTCTACTGGTGCACCGCTGACATCGGATGGATCACGGGCCACAGCTACATAGCCTACGGGCCCTTGTGCAGCGGCGCTACTAGCGTCATGTACGAGGGATCTCCAGACTACCCTGACTTCGGCAGGTGGTTCGATATCATAGAGCAGTACGGAGTCTCTGTCATTTACACGGCTCCGACCGCCATAAGGATGTTCATGAACGAGGGACCCTCCTGGCCCCAGAAGTTCGACCTCTCCACCGTCCGCCTCATGGGCTCCGTGGGCGAAGCCATGAACCCCGACGCCTTCGTCTGGTGGCGCAGATATGTGGGCAACGGCTTTGCACCCATCATGGATACCTGGTTCCAGAGCGAGACCGGCTGTCACGTCATAGCTCCTCTGCCCATAACGCCCCTGAAGCCCGGCTCCCCGGCCTTCGGCCTGCCGGGTTACAATGTCGAGGTTCTTGATGATGCAGGCAAGCCCGTGGCTCCCGAGGTCCCCGGAAACATAGTCCTCACAACGCCCTGGCCCTCCATGCTCAGGCAGGTCTACAAGGACCCCAAGGCCTACCTAGAGACATACTGGTCTGCCTTCCCAGGCAAGTACCTCTCAGGCGACAAGGCCAGAGTCGATTCCTACGACTACATATGGGCTCTTGGCCGTGCCGACGATGTCCTGAAGGTGGCAGGCCACAGGATCTCCAATGCCGAGGTCGAGGCTACGGCTGAGAAGCACCCGGCGGTGGCCCAGGCTGCAGTCATCGGCAAGCCGGACAAGGTCAAGGGAGAGAACATAGTGGTCTTTGCCGTGCTCAAACAAGGCACATCCGGAGATGAGAAGATGGTAAAGGACCTGAAGAACTTCATCAGGACCACCCTTGGGCCCATAGCCATACCATCTGATGTCATCTTCGTCCCTGAGGTACCTAAGACCAAGGCCGGAAAGCCTGCCAGGACTGTCATCAAGGCCAAGGCATTGGGTCAGCCCCTGGGAGATATATCTTCAGTGACCAACCCAGCAGCCATTGAGAAGATACCGCTCATAATCAAGTGAGCGGCTTCCGTTCTTTTTCTTTAAATAAAAATTAACTGCATCCGCAATCGTTATTCTCGTGGCCGTGGCCACAGCCATCATGGTCGCAGGAGCTGTGGTCATGATCACAGATATCTACATTGCCGCATCCAGCGCAGCCTTCAGGCTCATCGAGAGGCCCACGGACAATGAATCCTGTTCCTCGCTCATCATTAACATAATCCACGATTGTTTCCCTCAAGAGCTCTGCATCCTGGGGGCTCATATGGATCCCGACCCCGTTGCTCTTGTAGACCACATCGTCCTTCTCGGGGGAACCCAAAGCCAGCACATAATCAGCTTCTCTGCCATATATGGCCGCAGGGAACATCCGTATAACCATGCCTGGGGCCTGGCTCTTCGTTATCATCGCTGCGGCGGCGTCTGTGACCTCTATCATCGTTAAAGCCTCCAAAGAACTATCTCCCTAAACTGGTATTTAAACGATCTCGTGAAGATTTATTAAGCCAGTAGATCATGGGTTTGATCAATGCTCTGTATAAAGGTACTGTTTCCCCCGATGGCAGCATTGTCCGGCCTCCTTCTTGCCTACAGCTATTTTGTCATGGGGTCTCATTTTATTACCTTCATCTCATGGATGGTCTTAGCCGTATCAATCTTGGCAACCCTGGCCAGTCTCAACTTAAATTTTCCGAGCACTGAAGATGATATGAAGGATATGGAGGCTATCAGGAGGGCCTTTAAAACGGAGATGAAGGGGATTGAGAAAGATATGGTTGGCGAAGCCGAAAGTAAGCACCATGTCTCTGATACATCTAGGGATAGATCCAAGAGGATTCAAAGGTAGTCATTATTATGGGCGTAGATCTTGGAAATCTTGTTAACAAGAGAAAGATAGAGATGATGGATCTTTCAGGCAAGTGGATAGCCGTAGATGCCTTTAACACCCTTTACCAGTACCTAAGCATCATAAGACAGAGGGATGGAACTCCCCTCATGGATAGGTCGGGTAGAATAACATCTCATCTATCAGGTCTCCTCTATAGGACCATCAATCTGGTTGAGGCAGGGGTAAAGATCGCCTTTGTCTTCGATGGCGATCCCCCTCACCTCAAATCCGAAACCTTAAAGGAGAGATCCCAGATCAGGGCCAAAGCCGAGGCTGCCTGGGTGGAGGCAAAAGAGAAGGGCGAGGACGGCTTCAAGTACGCCCAATCTTCATCCAGGCTAAATCAAGCGATTCTGAACGATTCCATGCACTTAATTATCGCCATGGGTCTTCCGGTGATTCAGGCTCCATCAGAGGGAGAGGCCCAGGCGTCCTACATGGCCTCTAAGGGCGATGTCTTTGCCACAGGAAGCCAGGATTACGATGCCCTCCTCTTCGGCGCTCCAAGAGTAGTCAGAAACCTCGCCATCACCGGCAAGAGAAAAGTCCCAAGGAAGAACGCTTACGTAGACGTGGAGCCTGAGATGATCATACTTGAGGATGAGCTCTCCAAGATGGGAATAACCAGAGAGCAGCTTGTGGATATAGGGATCATGTGCGGAACTGACTTCAATCCCGGCCTCCCAAGGGTCGGCCCAAAGACAGCTTTGAAGCTCATTAAGGAGCATGGAGATCTTGAATCGGTATTTAAAGACTTGGACGTTGGGATCGAGAATTACCAGGAGATTAGAGATATCTTCCTTCAACCTAAGGCTATGGATGATTATTCCATCAAAATGAGCAAGCCCAATGTTGATGAAATTATCTCTTTCCTCACCCAGGAAAGGGACTTCGATCAGGAGAGGGTGGAGAAGGCTACGATGAAGCTGGAGGAGGTGTACAGGCGTGGCCAGAGAACCCTCGATCAGTGGTTCTAGCAGTTCTATTTCTGTTAGTACTGGTTATACATCCAGCATCCAATTGAACATGGATTGCATAATTGAGATCATCAGCAAGAGCAGCGCCAAGATCGTTGGCCTCCAGGCCCCTGAGGGCCTCAAAAGATCTCTCCCAAATATGGCTAGGGAGATCTCTGAGAAGACGGGAGCCGAGGTTATAATATCGGGAGATCCTTGCTATGGCGCCTGTGATATCGACCTGGACCTTGGAAAGGAGGTAGACCTAGTCATTCACCTCGGCCACGCGGAGCTTGTAGAGGGCCATGATAAGTTCTTCTACTTCGAGGCCAGCATGCCTGGAGACCTCCAAGACGCCGTAGAGCATTCCATCCCTTTGCTTAAAGGCAGAAAGATTGGAATTGCCACCACCGTTCAGCATGTACATAAGCTCGAGGAGGTTCTTAATGTTCTTCATGGTCACGGCCTTCAGGGTGTTATCGGCCCTGCCTGCGGAAGGGCGAGGTATCCTGGACAGGTTCTTGGGTGCTTTTTTGGCACCGTAAAAGGTCTTGATGTTGACGAATACCTATTCCTGGGAACGGGACGCTTCCATCCCCTGGGAATCGCCTTATCCACCGGAAAGAGAGTTGTGGCCTCAGATCCTGTCACCGGCGAGGTTGCAGAGATCGACCCTGATCCGATGCTCCGGCGCAGATGGGGGGCTATAGCCAGGGCCATGGACTCCAAGAAGATTGCAGTCATCGTATCCAAGAAGCCCGGTCAGAGGCGCTGGGAGATTGCCAGGAAGGTTGTTGAACTCGGCAAGGCCAAAGGCCGCGATATGATGCTGGTATATCTAGATAATATAGAGCCAGATAGGCTACTCAACCTGGGAGTAGATGCCGCGGTCTCCACGGCGTGCCCTAGAATTGCCCTTGATGATGCCGCAAAGTACAACATTCCAGTCCTTACACCCCAGGAGTTTGAGATCGTTATTGGCTACAGAAGAGGGGAAGATTATGAGCCCGATGAATG
>CAZKWM010000025.1:0-11970 GCA_964556405.1 uncultured Methanotrichaceae archaeon
ATTGCTTCCTAATCCATTGGAGAAAAGTAATCCGGTGATGTTTTGAAATGGGCTCGATCATAGATGCACAGGCGTCAGTCGTACCCTGGAAAGATCTCCAGCATTATTTTATCTTCAGGCACCTTCAGGCTCTTAAGCAAGGCAGCCATAGCCACCACCATCGCCCCAGGGCCACTGGAGTAGAAGGTTCGTTCTATATAATCAGGGACTATCGTTCTAACCATTATATCATTGACTCGGCCAGTCATGCCCTTCCATCCTATACCAGGCCTGGTGATGGTCTCTATGATCCTGAATTTGGGATTTCTGCTCTGAAGGTCCTTTAGCTCCGCCCTGAAAGCCACGTCTTCCTCGCTCCTATTGGAGTACAGTAGAACTATATCTTTATCCAATCCTTTATCGGCGGCATACTTTATCAAGGACAGGAGCGGCGTAATTCCTATGCCCCCTGAGAGCATCCCGATCTTTACCTGACCCTCCTGGAAGGTGAGCCTGCCGAAGGGGCCATTGAACTGTATCTTGTCCCCAACTTTCAGAGCATCCAGGAAATTGGAGAAGGGGTGGCCAGTCAACCTTTTCGTCACCTCCAGGAAATCCTCGGTAGGGCTGCTGGACAGAGAAAGGGGCTTGGATATCCTGTCAGGGTCCTCTCCTAGGATTACATTAACAAACTGCCCTGGAAGGTATTGGAAGCAGTCGGGCTGTCTGAACCTTATGCTCCTGACGGTGGGAGCTCTCTGGATGATCTCTGTGACTTCGGTCTGGAAGGTCATATTATCCTCACCATTGGCTTGAGACTACCTTTCCTGGATATGCTTTAGATCTTTTCCCCAAAGGCTGCCTGGCCGGTAAATTTATGTTTGTTCAGAACCAATATTTTCATAGCAATAATTAAGGAGGTCTACAATTGCCCAGGCAGACCGTAGTAGACAACGGCAGGCTGGACATAGCCTTCGACAGCTTCTCCAGTATCAAAGATCTCTTCTGCCCTAGGGTCGGCCTGGAGAACCACACCTCAGGCCACGAGTTCAGGGATGTGATCTGGGCCGATGGCGTCTTTTCTTGGATCGATAAAGGATGGAATTTGAGCACGAAATACATGCCAGAGGCCCTGGTGAGCAGGACCAAGGCTTCAAACCCAAGCCTCGGCATCTACCTGGAGGCCAACGTAGGGGGTTCACCACGCCCTGTATGCTTACGTGAAGAAGCTCATAATAAGCAATCTCAAGGATGTGGTCCGAAAGATCAGTCTCTTCTTCAATCACGACTTTCACATATACGGCGATGCCATCGGCGACACCGTGATGTACGATTCCACCATCAACGCCATCATCCAATACAAACGCCAGAGCTACTTCCCTCATCAACGGCGTCACAGAAGCGGGCAAATGGACACACCAGTACGCTACGGGCTCCAAGGAGCTGCCGGAGATGTCTGGCACCTGGAAGGACGCCAAAGATGGTGTATTGGGTGACTTCCCCATAGCCCAGGGATCGGTGGACTCAACGATATCTTTTGAGGTAGATCTGGCCTCCCAAGGGCCTAAAGATCCTCTACTATTGGATAGCCTGCGGAAAGAGCCTGGAGAAGGTCAAAGGCCTGGTACTCAAGGATCAGAAAGACATGGGTGGAACAGCGTCTCCTGGAGACTGAGAACTACTGGTATGCCTAGGCCAACAAGAAGCTATGGGATTTATGCCGCCTTCCAAGGGAAATAGTCAGCCTTTACAAAACGTCCATTCTGGTAATGCGCTCCCAGGTCGGCGATGGAGGAGGGTTCATTGCCTCCTACGGTTCAGATACCCACCAGTTCAACAGGGATACCTATGCTTACGTCTGGGGCAGGGATGGGTCCATCGCTAGCTATGGCACTGGACGCGGCAGGCTTTCAGGAGGTATCCAGGCTCTTCTTCCAGTTCTGCGATAGGACTGTCTCCGATAAAGGGTTCTTCCACCATAAATATGGCGCCGAAGGATCTGTAGGGAGCAGTTGGCTGGTATCGGTGGACTTCCAAGGGCCGCATACAGTTTCCCATCCGAGAGGACGAGGATGGCTCTGGTGCTCTATGCACTCTGGAGGCACTTCTAGAGGTACCACAATGTCGAGTTCGTGGAAAAGGTTTACGATACCTGGTCTTGAAGACCTCGGACTTCATCCTGGACTACATGAATCCATAACGGGCCTTCCCAAGCCCTCCTTTGACCGATGGGAGAAGATGGTCGGGATCCACATCTAGGGCTGTATCCACGGCCTACGCCGCCCTTCTGGCCGCAGCTAGCTTTGCCAAGGTCTTCTTCGACAGCGACCGCCAAGAGGTGCTGAGCGCTGCCGCCGCCAAGGTAAAAAATTGGAGGGAGGATTATCTTTATGACAGAGATCGCCACAGGTTCACCAAAGCTGTAAACTCCGACGGCTCCATGGATCACTCTGTTGATAGCAGCCTGGCATCCATATTTCTCTTTGGAGCCTTTGATCCAAGAGATGAGGTAGTAGAGTGAACTATGAAGGCCATGACAGAAGGCCTCTGGGTCAATACCAGCATTGTTGGTCTGGCAAGGTATACAGAACGACGAATACCATAGGGTCTCCGGGGAGGTGCCCGGAAATCCGTGGATTATATGCACCCTCTGGCTGGCCAGGTGGCACATCGCCAGGGTAGAGAACCTTGAAGATCTCAGGAAGGGCATGGACATACGTCTCTGGGCAAGAAGTCATGTTCTACCTTCAGATGTGATGGCTGAGCAGCTGGATCCCTTCACCGGAGGCCCGATCTCAGTCTCGCCCCTCACCGGGTCCCACGCCGAGTTTGTGGCTGCAGTCTGCGAGTACCAGGAGATACTACTCAGGGAGATTTCATCCAGGCCCAGCTGAAGGATGAAGGAGGAGGCATATGTACCAAAGGCTCTGCGATGTGATGGATGTCTCCCCAGGGGAGATGAAGCAGTTCGACCTCAATGAGAGGGAGTTCCTGGTCGCAAACATAGCCGGACAGTTTTACTGCCTGGAAGGCAGGTGCACCCACGCAAGGGCCCCGCTCTTCGAAGGAGAGCTTGCAGGAAATGTCCTCGCCGGCCCATGGCATTACACCCAGTTCAATATCATTGACGGCCCTGTTCTAAGAGGACCGACTAAACGGCCCCTTCGGATTTACAGGACCATGATGAAAGAGGGACAGATCTTCGTAGACATTTAGCGCGATCTTTAGAGATCACTAAGCATTTCAAGCGCTTAATGAGACAAATACTGGATGAAATGAGCATTGGATAAAATAAATGCACAAAAAGATGAGGGAATGGTGTAAAAATTACCACGACTATCAATTGATCCGTCAACGAGGGCACTTCGCGTCACCTCATGGATATATACATCATACTTTATTGATAATAGCTATAGTCATGGGATAACCGTCAAGATGTCTCAGGCCCGTAGCCTTAGGCGGGGCGGGATAAAGTCTAGATCTTCTATAAACACCAAGGATCGCAGAAAAAGGTAAGGATAAAGCCCTCAGAGGAACTTGGGCCTCTCAGAGAGCCTCACCGACAGGGGCAGCCCTTTATAAGGCATGTCTTTCGTCTCGACCTGGAGCCTATTTCTCAAGTCCTCCAAGGACATGCTGATCTTGGCCGGGGCCTTGGGCATGGATTCTGCCCTGACGGTGACCGTCATGGATCCCGAGGCCAGTTCCTCGTCGCCTATGACAGCCACATAAGGTACCCACTCTCTGCCGGCGTCCCTGATCTTCTTGCCCACAGTCTCATCCCTATCATCGATGTCGACCCTGAAGCCCAGGTCCCTGACGATCTCTAAAGCCCTAGACTGGTGCCTCTCGGCCACAGGTATGATCCTGACCTGGGTTGGAGAGAGCCAGGTCTTGAACATGGGAAGCTTGCCCTGCTCAGCCTCGTGGGCAGCCTTCTCCAGGAGAGCGTACATATCCCTCTCTATGGCACCGCTAGGAGAGCAGTGGAGAATTATGGGCATCTTCTTCTCACCGTTCTCATCCACGTAGGATATGTCATACCTCTCGGCGTTCTCGACGTCAATCTGAACCGTGGAGAGGGCCGAGGCCTTATCCAGGGTATCCACGAAGTTGAACTCGAACTTGAGGACGAAGTAGAAGAACCTTTCGTCCCACATCTCTATGAGCACGGGCTTGCCCACCACGTCCACCAGGCCAGATATGAAGTCCTTGTTCGCCTCGTAAAAATCCTTGGTGAATCTTATGGCTACCTCGTAGTCTGAGAGGTTCAAGCCTATGTCTTTCAGCACAGAGATGGACATCTCGTACTGCTTCCTGAACTCCTCCACTGCCTGGCTCATGTCCTTGGACAGAGTGTGCATATCGGGCATGGTGAAGGCTCTGAGGCGCCGGATGCCCACCAGCTCTCCACGCTGCTCGCGCCTGAAGCTGTATCTGGTGATCTCCACCATCTTGAGGGGGAGATTCTTGTAGGAGATGACCATGTCATGGCCCATGAGGAACTGGCCGAAACAGGCTGCGAACCTGAGAAAGAGCCTTTTATTTTCGGAGTCTATCTGGTATTGCCTGGCCGGGAATCTATCCAGGTATTTCTTCAACGTCGGATGGTCCATGTCGTACATAATGGGCGTCTCGACCTCCATGGCCCCCGCCTCACTGGACCTTTCCAGAACATAAGCCTCCAAAAGGGATTTTATGAGGCGGCCCTTGGGATAGTACCTCATGTTGCCAGAATCGGAGCCGGGCTCGTAGTCCACAAGCTCAAGTCTCCTCATGAGGTCAACGTGGGGAGGGACCTTGTCGACAGCTCTGGCCTTGGAGATCTCGTAGTTGGCGAATTTTTTCAGGTTTTCATGGGCGGTGAAGTCGAAGTTGTCGACATCCACCATCTCCCCGCCTTGCTTCAGGATCTTCCAGTAGGATACGGCCTTCTCCTCGGATTTCAATGCCTGGGAGACTACTTCCTGGCTTCCGGACTGGATGGACCTGGAGAGCTCAGAGAGGGGATGGCCTTTGCAGCTCAGGGTAAAGGCCTTGTACCAGCCGAAGGGCGCCCTGTGGACCTCGTAGCTCCCTGAGAGGGCATCGGCGGTGCTCTTTAAGACATCGATGGCGGCCTGGGGGGTGGCGAGATTTGAGCTCAGATGGGCATAGGGGTAGAGCATGATCCTATTGGCGTGGACCTGGTCCGCTACGGATGAAATTTCCTTGGCGGCCTGCTCTACTATGGCGTCCTGGTCTGCCTCGTCTGTCTTTTCTACGGCTATGAAGGCGCAAAGGGCCTCTTCTAGGCGGCCCTTCTTGGCTGAGTCTTCTATCTTCTCAGCAAACTTGGTGGGCTTTTGGGCCTCGTACTCTATGTAATCAGAGTGAATTAGGAGTAACTGCAATGAGAGTCACCTGACACTTAGAAGAATGGAGGGGTTATAAATCAAGGTTTCGATGAAGAGTATACGAGTTTGTAAGTTGATATGGAGCATAGTCACACCGTTTGTCTGGAGATACTAAAAGTATAATATCACCATATGGGATTAACCTCAAAGGTTGATACTAATACTACCATATGTTATGATCAATTTAAATGCAGTATTTAATAAGGGTTGGGGAGGATGACTTGACAGGAGGGCTTAAAACAAGTAGGCTCAATCAAAATATCAAACCCAAACTGGAGTCCGACCCCACGCAAAGGTAAGGTGTATTCACAAGAGATTCTTTGTTATACCTCAAAGGCTTCCTATCCGTCCCAACCACCATCCTTCTCGTCCATTCCACAATCGCCTGCACCGCTGCCGTGCCCCATTAGACATCTTCAGATCCATCCGCGATAAGACAAAACTTGATGAAGCTTCCAACCGGTCTGCAGCGGTAGATGCGGTCTCTCTTTATAACAACCTTTTAGCATCGTGAAAGTTTGACCTGGTCATGACAGCCCTAAGGTCCCTGGGATAGACATCTTTCTCTGTGCGTATCTCCAGAGGTTTCTTCCCACAAAGCTGCTTGAAGCTGCCGTTGACGTCAGCGTAGTACAGCTCCTCTTGCACCGGAAGATAGATCACCCCAAGAACCGGCCTGTGATGCTCTATGAGGCCGATGTTCACCGTGAGCTCGCCATTTCTATTGATGACCTCATTGGTGCCGTCTATGGGGTCCACCAGCCAGACGTACCTCCAGGACCGCCTCTCCTCGAAAGGTGCCCATGGCTCCTGCTCCTCAGAGATTATGGGAACCTACGGGTAAAGCTCCATTAAGCCATCGGAAATTATGCAGTCTGCGGTAAGATCTGCAGCTGTTACGGGAGTGTTATCCGACTTGTAGGTGACGACGTATTCCTTGCGATCATAGATCTCCCTGACTTTAAGGCCGGCTTTAATGGCGATTTCTGAAAGGACTTTGATATCGAAGTCCATCTACTCTTTGAATTAATATCAATTTAGAAATAGGTTTTTGCCGCTTTAAGTTTAGGGAATACGATCTGTGTTGGCTGAGACTATGAGATTATTATCTGGAAGAAAACGTAAATCTCCTCTTAGCAAGTTGATTGCTATTCTCTTCTATCTCACATTCTAACCTCTCGTGGTCTAAGCATTATGCTCTTTCAATGGCTTTTCTAGCATGGATCTTAGATCGAGCTTTTTAATAACGAAAACGCCATCTTCCAAAGCTTTATCGTCCGATCTAGTTACGGGCACTCCCCATCGCCTCTAGATAACCCATATTTAGGATTGTTTGAATATAGACATGACGATCAAAGGATTGAGTCCTGAGAAATTCATTATGTCTTAATTCATTATGTCTTGGTAGATAAGCGGAGTTGGAAGGGCCTTTCTTTTCGGGCGATATGCCCTCGATGAATATATTAGGGAGTAGGCATGGCTGACGGGGCCTGAGCAGGCTAAATTCGCCATCCTGGGCTCTTTGATGCTGCTTATCTCCTGATCGGGTTGGCGCTTGAATCCAGTCTGACCGCAGGTCCAGTTCCTATCTCAGGTGAGGCTTTGGTGGGCTGAATCTGCCCTTTAAGACCAATGAGGTCCAAAGCCCTACAAGGGTCCGAGACCCGCGTTTAGTACTCGATAACTATGAATTATTGTAAATAATAGAATAGTTTACGTTGATATTTATCAATTATGTATCTTACATCAGTATGGTTTATAGAAAAAAAAGGCAGAAAATATCTCTCGTGAGCATCAGAAAGCGAAAAGTTCGGACGAGACTAAATCCAGCTTAAACATATTGATAAGAAGGTGCCGGGGACGGGATTCGAGCCCGCGACTTCAAGATGTCTCAGGCGCACTTCGCATTACCCTATGAGTCTTGCGCCCTAACCAGCTAGGCCACCCCGGCACGGCAACAAACCTAGGCCGATGTCTTTTATAAGGGTTGTCCTCGGAGGTCTGTCCAGGGCCCCTCTCGGCTACTTCCAAGACGTTTCAAAGGAGCAAGCTTTTTTATCAGGGGTTAAAATAGCCCGTGATCCTCATGCCATCCGATATCTCTGGTACTATCAGCTATTCGCTCCTGGGCAAGACCATCATGGTGGGCGTGACCGGGAGCATCGCCGCGGTCAGGATCGTGGACCTCGTCCGCGATCTCATCCGTCGGGGTGCCGACGTTCACTGCGTCATGAGCGTCTCTGCGCGCCAGATCCTCCACCCCTATGCCCTGGAGTACGCCAGCGCAAATCCTGTGATCACCGAGATCACGGGCAGGGTGGAGCACGTGGAGTTCTGCGGCGTGGATGGAAAGGCCGACCTTCTACTGATCGCCCCTGCCACCGCCAATACCGTGGGAAAGATGGCCCAAGGCATAGATGATACTCCCGTGACCACCTTCGCCACCACTGCCATCGGCAGCGGAAAGGCGATGATGGTAGTTCCGGCCATGCACGAGGCCATGTATCGTCACCCTGCGGTTCTCAAGAATCTATCAGCCTTGAAGGAGATGGGGGTAAAGATCATGGACCCGAGGATCGAGGAGGACAAGGCTAAGATCGCCTCCAACCAGGATATAGCCCTGGAAGTGGAACGACTTTTAGGACCTGGCGATCTTCAAGGCAAAAAGATCCTGATCATCAGCGGGTCCACCGCCGAAAAGGTGGATCCCATAAGAATCCTCACCAACAGGGCCACGGGAAAGACGGGCATAGAGCTGGGTCGGGAGGCGTACAGACGGGGAGCAGAGGTGGCCATAATTCACAGGTGGAAGCTTAGCCTTCCCTTCAAGGAGATCTATGCCGAGAGCGCCCAGGAGTTCCTGGACTCAGCTCTTCAAGAGCTTTCCAAGGGCTACGATGCCCTGATAAGTTCAGCTGCCATAGCCGATTACACCCTGGATCCCTATGAGCAGAAGATTAAGTCCGGCCAGGATTTAACCCTAAAGCTGAAGCCCACCGCCAAGGTTGTCAAAGCCGTCAGGTCTTCTTACCCCGATTTAAAGATCGTCGGCTTCAAGGCCGAGACCAACATACCCGAGGATGAGCTCATCTTAAGGGCTAAAAGATCCATGAGGATCTCGGGTCTCAATCTCATGGTGGCCAACGACGTGGGCCATGGAGGCATGGGATCCGACGAGAACAGGGTCCTCATCATCGATGCCCACGAGGTAAAAAAGGTCGATGGCAAAAAGAGCATTATCGCCCGCAAGGTCATGGATGCCCTGGCAGAGATCCTAGAAGCATCGGATATTTCAAGGGTTTAGAAGATTTCGGAGGTTCCATGAGAGCTTTCGTTCCATCCCACATCACGGGCTTCTTCGCCGCCTGGCGCAAAGATGATCCTCTTCTGTCGGGATCCATTGGCTGCGGACTGAACCTGGCTTTGGGTGCTGAAACTACAGTCACGCCTTCAGACGAGACGATCATAAAGATCAATGGCGAGGTCTCCGACGCCCCCGTGAGCAGGTACGTCGTAGAACGGCTGGCCAAGTCCCCTGTCGAGGTCTCTACCAGGCTGGACATGCCCATGGGAGCAGGCTTTGGCGCCAGCGGTGCCGGAGCCCTGGGGGCCGCTTACTCCCTCAATGCATACTTCGACCTGGGTCTTACCGCCAGCCAGGCGGGAGCTGTGGCACACTGCGCCGATGTGGTGAACAAGACGGGCCTCGGGGATGTCACAGCCCAGAACACCGGTGGTTTAGTGATACGCTTGGAGCCGGGCGCTCCGGGGATTGGGAAGCTGGATAGGATACCAGTCCCTCCCCTAGAGGTGAACTACGTGGTTAGGGGTCCCATATCCACCCGTGCCGTCCTCTCGAACGAGAGGATCATGAAGGAAGTTAATAAGGCCGGAGAGGTTGCCCTAAAAGAGCTTTTGGCCCGTCCGACTCTTGGGGAGTTCATGAGGCTCTCCAGGCGCTTCACTGGCCAGATAGGTATCGCCAGCGACTGGGCCCTGGATGCCATAGAGACAGTGGAGGTGGAGGGGGGCATGGCCAGCATGATCATGCTCGGAGACGCGGTCTTTGCCTTCGGCGGAGCCGAGGCTCTGGCTGAGTTCGGCGAGGTTGGAACGACGAGGATATCCCAGGTAGGTGCTATTATTGACTGAAATTCCCAGGTCTCATCCCAGGTATGCATCTCTGGTCGCCAGAGAGAGAGTAGCAAAGGGCGTAAAAGATGGAATCACGAGCATTCAGGGCCTCATTGCCCAGGGCAGGGGCGAAGCCTTCGATTACCTGCTGGGTGAGAAGACCACGCCATCGGCTGCCGAGGCCACTCGGGCGGCTGCCGCCATGCTCCTTTTGGCTAGACAGCCGACCCTGAGCGTCAACGGTAATGTAGCAGCCTTGGCGGCTGAAGAGATGGTAGAGCTATCCAAGGCCATTGGAGCACCCTTGGAGGTCAACCTCTTCCATAGGAGCGAGGAGAGGGTGAAAAAGATCGCCGACCTTCTTAGAAGCCTGGGAGCAAAAGGCGTCCTGGGAGAGAAGCCCGACGCCTCGGTCCCTGGCCTGGATCACGCCAGGGCTTTGGCCACCCGTGGTGGAATTTACGATGCCGATGTTGCCCTCATACCCCTGGAGGACGGCGACAGGTGCGAGGCCCTGGTGGCCATGGGAAAGAAGGTCATAGCCATAGACTTAAACCCCCTGTCCAGGACTTCAAAGAAGGCGACGGTACCCCTGGTGGATAACATAGTGAGGGCCGTTCCCAATCTTACATCGGAGATCAAGAGGCTTTCTTCTGCCTCGAAGGACGACCTCAAGGCTATCGTTGATGTCTATGATAATTGCAGGACCCTCGAAAGATCCCTGGAAGAAATCAAAGCTCACCTGGATGCTTTCAGCTGCCAGGCCTGATTTCCATTTTTAGAAGTGTTTTTATCTTTAGTGAGTATGGTAAGTGATATGATAGAGTCGACCCTCTCCTACCAGGCTCTCTTGGAGGCAGTTCATACATCAACTGGCACCAGAGATCACGTTTTTCCCAACGATTTCAGCTACGTAGCTCTTCCCATGGCCGAGGTCAGGGCGATTGTAAAGGCCAATAGCCCCGGCACCTGGAGGGCAGAGGCATATGACTGCGACGACAAAGCCCGGAGGCTCTGGCACAGCTTCAAGGAGCACCATAGCCTATGTGCCTGCGGCATAGTGCGCCTGAGGGCCCCTGTTGCCCACGACATCGTGGGCATTATAACTGCTGAGGATCTGAAGATTTTGGGCCCTGATATCCATGAACAAAAACTTTCTGTCCCATCTTCTTTCATCGATAGAGACCTTCTGGGCGATGAGATCTCGGAGATCAGGGATGAGATCCTCACACCCTCAGGCAGTTCTTGGATGAGGAGACTTGGAGTAAAAATGCCCCAGAAGGGTTTGGATTTAGCTGGAATGGCCGGCGATGATCTCTCGACGGACTTGGAGATGACTTTTATAGAGCCCCAGACCGGGGAGATCTTCAAGAAAAGCAGAGGCGGGACCTTTGGTGTCGGAGGCTGGCCCGTCTCGGAGATCAGGGCTTATGCCGTCTGGTTCTAGCGGCCTTGGCAACGCTTTGATCCTGATCGGAGGCGAGGATCTCCAGGATCTTGGGGGTGACCTTAGAGTTCTGGGCCACTGCCTCCCTCACCTTCCAGGCCCAATCCTTTGACAGGTGCTCCAGGATCTCCTTGGAAGCAGAGATATTTTGAGCAGCGCTAGACCTCACCACCCAGTCCCGATCTATCGCCAGGGCAGCCAGGATCTCGACAGGAGTCCTGGGATTTAGAGCGGTCTGGGCTCTCACATCGGCGATCCTGTCCTGAGCAAGGGCCGTGAGGGCGTCAGGAGTTGTCTGCGGGTTTCTGGCGATGCTGTTGCGAACAAGCCAGCTGAGGTCCTCGGCCATCTTCTCGGCCATATCAGGAGTGAGCCTTGGGCTTAACGCCACTGCCGCCCTGACGTGCTCATCGCGGTCCCTGGTCAGAGCCTTTAGGGCCTGTGAAGGTATGCTGGGATTTTTGGCTGCGCTTTCTTTAACTAGGTATCTGTTCTTTGAGAGGGTGTAGTCGAAATCCATCATATCATCTGAAGCCAGAATCTCCAGGGCTTCGGGAGGCGTTCTGGGATTATTGGCAGCGGCAGCCCTCACAAAGCCATCGTTATCCTCGACCGACCTCATCAGAATCCCCTCCGGAACTCTGGGACTTCCGGCTACAGCCTCCCTTACCCACGGTACTTTATCCCTGAAAAGCTGGGATAGTATATCCACGGGTGTGTGAGGGTTCAAGGCTACAGCCCTTCTTATATGCCAGTCCCAGCTTCCAGAGAGCTCTTTTAAAAGATCGATATCATCAGAGCCCGAGGCTGCGCTCTGCGCATCAATTTCCTTCAAAGATCCTAGCTCCTGTAGCAGGTGAAACCATAGACATCCTCCAGCAGGCCCTCAGGGTGCTTGCTATCGTGCCTCTCTAGCCTTCTCTCGACCACGGGCAGCTTTATTGCCGGAATTATCTGCTTTATGATAGCCAGATCTCCGCCGACCACGACGACTTTAGCCAGGGGGCCGTAGAT
>CAZKWM010000025.1:12070-15554 GCA_964556405.1 uncultured Methanotrichaceae archaeon
CTCGCTGGGAATCGAACCCAGGTCAGCGGGTTTCTCCGATGGCTCTCCGAAGCCCACTAGGATATCCTCTACCCTACGAGCCCACCAAGGGAAGAGGTGGCTCCCCTGGTATTAATCTTTATGGCTATAGTGCTCAAATCCTTTAAATCTGAGTAACAGTCATTATTATTCAAATTCCCTGGCCCTCTTCAGTAGTATGATTTATTAAGAAGGAGATCGGAAAGACGGTTCTAAGGTAACGATAAATAGTTTGATGCAAAAACTCGATGCGGAGTGCTTCACCGTGCCACAGCATACCACGATCATGGGAATCACAATGGACGATAAGGTGAAAGGCCTTATGGGGAGTCTGGGCAGGGGAAGAGGTTCTCTAATACCTCTCCTGCAGAGGGTTCAATCGGAGTTTGGTTACTTGCCCAGGGAGGCCGTGGCAGCTATAAGCGACGCCCTGGTTGTCTCTGAGAGCGAGGTCTACGGGGTGGCGACCTTCTACTCAGAGTTCAAGCTCAAAAAGCCGGGAGAGCACACCTTCAAGGTCTGCATGGGAACCGCCTGCTACGTTTCAGGTGGGGGTACTCTTCTCTCACAGGCCATCAGGCGCCTGGGGATACGCCCCGGGGAGACGACCCCCGATGGAAAGTACAGCCTGGATGCAGTGGCCTGCCTAGGCTGCTGCTCCCAATCCCCAACCGTTGTGCTGGACGACGTGATCTACGGAAACGTCGCTCCATCCATGCTCGAATCAATGATCTCCAAGCTGGAAAAGGGATCTGAGGCGGTATGAGGCGTATAAAGGATCCCTCCGGGCTGGAGGAAGCAAAAGCTGAGGCCAAAGCATCGTGGAACTCCTTATTTTGCGGTGATAGACCCGTCATCTGCACGGGCATGTCCACCTGCGGCATCTCCGCTGGGGCCCGCGAGTCCAGGGATCTCATGAGATCTCTTCTATCCGAGGAGGGCCTGGAGGCCAAGTATGTAGATGTTGGTTGTCTTGGCCTCTGCTATTCCGAGCCCCTTCTTTACATCAAAAAGCCGGGGCGGCCTATGATCTGTTATGGAAATGTCTCCCCAAAGGCGGCCAGATCACTGGCCAGGAGCGTCCTGATAAACGATGAGGGCAGTGGCTCGGTCTTAGGAGCCATCCAGGAGCTCGGCTGTGGCGAGACCTCTAGCATCCCCCCCATCTGGGAGCACCCGATGCTTAAGTCCCAGGTTAGAATCGCCCTGAAGAACTGCGGCATCATAGATCCTGAGAACCTGGGCCATTACATCGCCCGGGGTGGATATGCTGCCCTGGCCAAGACCCTTAGCATCACACCTGAGGCGGTCATCGAGGAGGTCAAGACCTCGGGCCTCAGGGGCAGGGGCGGGGCCGGTTTTCCCACCGGCATGAAGTGGGAGTTCTGCAGGAAATCCAAGGGAGATGAGAAGTACCTAATATGCAACGCCGATGAGGGCGATCCAGGGGCCTTCATGGACAGGTCGGTCCTGGAGGGGGATCCCCACGCGGTGATTGAAGGCATGCTTATCGCCGCCTACGCCATAGGCTGCACCCAGGGCTTCATCTACTGCCGCGCTGAGTACCCCCTGGCCCTCCGGAGGCTTGAGGTGGCCTTGCAGCAGGCCAAGGATGCCGGATTCCTGGGAGAGAATATTCTCGGCAGCGGCTTTGATTTTGATATTGCTATAAAAGAAGGTGCCGGAGCCTTCGTCTGCGGGGAGGAGACCGCGCTCATGGCATCCATCGAGGGTAAGAGGGGCATGCCGAGGACCAGACCACCATTCCCCGCCAACGCCGGCCTCTGGTCCAAGCCCACCAACATAAACAACGTCGAGACCCTGGCCAATCTGCCTTCTATCATCGATAAAGGAGGTAAATGGTACTCAGCCTTCGGCATAGGCAGGTCCAGGGGAACCAAGACCCTCGCTCTGGCCGGGGCCATAAACCGGCCGGGGCTGATAGAGGTGCCCATGGGCATGAACCTGCGTCAGATCATCTTCGATATTGGCGGCGGAATTCCAAGGGGCAAGGCCTGCAAAGGCGTTCTCACTGGAGGGCCCTCTGGCGGGTGCATACCGGCATCCAACCTCGATATCCCCATGGACTACGAGGCCATAACTCAAGCTGGGTCCATAGTAGGATCCGGGAGCATGATCGTCATAGACGAGGATACCTGCATAGTGGACCTGGCCAGGTTCTTCCTGGCCTTCACCCAGAGGGAGTCCTGCGGAAAGTGCACTCCCTGCAGGATAGGAACCAAGCAGATGCTGGGCCTATTGGAGAAGATTACCCAGGGCCAGGCGACCAAGGCCGATCTGGCCAAGCTAGAGGCAGTTGCCCAGGCGGTGAGGAGTGGATCTCTTTGCGGCCTTGGAGCCGGTTCTCCAAACCCCGTGCTGACATCCCTCAGGTACTTCCGGCCCGAGTACGAGGAGCATATAGTTCACAAGCACTGTCCCTCCATGGCCTGCTCGGGACTCACCAGCCATTCTATAGACCAATCGAAGTGCAAAGGGTGCGGTCTCTGCGTTGAAGCCTGTCCTGTCGGGGCCATTTTAGGCGATCCCAAGAAGCCCCATAGCATAGATCAGGAACGGTGCATCAAGTGCGGTGCCTGTATCTTGGCCTGCCCTGGCAAGTTCTCGGCCATAAGCAAGAGGTCCGGCGCCATCCTGGAGGTGGCTTGAATGAAGCTCAAGGTAGATGGACGCGAGGTGGAGGTCGATTCCGGATTATCTGTCAAGGATGCTGCCAGGCAGGCAGGGGTATATATTCCGGGCCTGTGCGACCACCAGGAGCTTGAGCCCTATGGAGGGTGCAGGCTCTGTCTGGTGGAGATAGATGGCATCAGGGGCTTCCCTTCATCATGCACGACCCCCGCCTCAGAGGGAATGGTCATAAAAACGGATACACCGACCTTAAAGGGCCTGCGTCAGAGCATCCTTGAGATGCTCCTATCAGAGCACCCCTGTATCTGCATCAATTGCGAGCGGAAAGGCAAATGCAGCGAGGTCAGGGAGGCCATGAGGAAGGTACCTCAGACCATGGGATGCAGGTACTGCCCCAAGGATCAAAGGTGTGAGCTCCAAAAGGCCGTGGAGGCCATAGGCCTGACCAAGGTAGAGCTTTTGCCCCTGGGTGGATCCAAGGAGATCATAAGGTCGCCTTTCTTCGACAGAGATCCTAATCTGTGCATCCTCTGCGGAAGGTGTATCAGGGCCTGTAGCTCCAGGTCCCAGGTCATATCCTTCGCCCACCGGGGGTTTGATGCCTCCATAAGCACGGCCTTTGACGTGCCCCTGGAGGAATCCGGATGTAGATTCTGCGGCGCCTGCGTGGACGTCTGCCCCACAGGTGCCCTGGTGGAGAGGGGTGGCAAGTGGGCGGGAGATCCCGAGGAGATCGTAGTTACCACCTGTCCATACTGCAGCGCCAACTGCCAGATTGGCCTGGAGGTAAAAGAAGGAAAGCTTATTAGGGCCA
>CAZKWM010000026.1:0-14284 GCA_964556405.1 uncultured Methanotrichaceae archaeon
AGATCCGAGGCGTACTTGGCAAACTCTGGGTTCTTGGCCATTTTCCATACCACCAAAAAGGGTCATCCGCAGTATCTTAACGGTAAGTAAAGGTATGGATGTAGGCTGATAAGGATAATCCGGGCGGGGCGAAAGTGATGGCTAATCTAAGCGAGATTTCTATCATAAAAAGTAAGGAATCATGGTTACGGCCGTAGCTATTGATATTATGGATAATGGCTAAAAGTAAGCCCTCAATATAAAAAAATCACCTATGAGAGACATCATAGCCATAGCTATTGGCATCCTGGATTCTACCATCCCTGCCATGAATGATGAGAGGGACTCAGGCCTTCTTGCTCAGCATTCTGCCGAAGATTATGGCAGCATCTTTGGTCTAGAAATGCCTTATGGGTCGCTTGACACTACTCCTCTTGATGTTCCAGCCCCAGTCTTGATTATGGATGACATGGCACTGAATTTTTTCGACAGCACGGCGTCCCAAGGGATCGCTAAGCCTAGAGTGGTGATCTTTAATATAGGTATCAAAGGGCATGAATCTGCGCCTGGATAAACCCGGGATTTCATTAGGAGGGCTTATTAAGATTCCAAATTATAGAATATTTTGTAAAGAAGCCATATAAAGGTTGGCGATATGAACTAGATAGGTCTCATAGATAGCTATGATATATAGATCTCGAATCATCCTACATCAGCAGCGTTTTAAATTCCAAAAACCCATGAAGCAGTGAGATATGAGCGGCCATGATCAGCTTAAGCGCACAAAAGAGACCTGCCACAGGTGCTGCGCATCGTCTTGTGTGGACCAGAAGAGAAAGGGCCTTCACATTGAGCTCCTAAAGCTTCGACCTCACTGGTCGGTGCAGAAGAAAGAAGAGCAATTTCAGAAGATCGATCAGGGAGATAAAGTGCCCTTTGACATAGCTCTGCCCCTGCCGGCCAGGGATGAAGAAAAGCCCAAATCAGACCAGGGAGTAAAGCTTTTTTGGGAAATGTTCAGGTGCCAGGAATGCGGCAGGTGCTGCTGC
Organism: uncultured Methanotrichaceae archaeon; assembly: GCA_964556405.1. GTDB lineage: Archaea > Halobacteriota > Methanosarcinia > Methanotrichales > Methanotrichaceae > UBA114. The sequence continues at coordinate 1,029 of CAZKWM010000026.1, forward strand.
ACCCCGGGAGCCGGCCTCTACCTGGAGAAGGAGGATTTTGAGAGGATTTCAAAACATTTGGTCTCCAAGAAAAAGCTTAAAACCATGTGCAGATACGATAAATCCCTGGAAGCCTGGGTCCTCATGCAGCCCTGTCCTTTCTATGACAAGGAAGGCAAAAAATGTCAGATATATGCCATAAGGCCCCAGACCTGCACCAAGTATCCACTCCACCCTCCTCTGATGGAGATGCCTTACAATCTGGCCGTGGACGCCTTCTGCCCGGCAGCCCGGGAGCTGGCCAAGGAGACCCTCAGTTGGTGGATCATCTGCGAGAATAACTGGGCCAGAATCCTCCAAAAAGGGAGATATTAGATTGTTGTTCTTGCTTCCAAGGATTACTTCAAAGGCTTTGCCTGGCATATAAGCCTAAACTTAGCCACTTAAGCAGAATGTAGCCATGACCAGCTGAAATAGAAGCTGAAATGCCTGAAATAAAAAAATGCTATAAGTCCTCGGGGCGCAGATAGTTTAATAGATATTTGGTCAGGAGGAATGAGCCATAAATCCGAGGACGCCTACTACCCATCTCGAAACAGGATGAGGGTGAAATACGCGCTCTGTACAGTCGAACGCTGGACGACTGGAACAAAGGCAGCGGTGAAGCCTTCGCCGCATCCTTTGCCGAGGGCGCCGATTTTGTGACCTTCGACGGGACACACCTTCAGGGACGCCAGGAGATCGCCTCAGCTAACCAGAAGCTCTTCGATACCTTCGTCAAAGGGAGCCGCCTAGTGGGAAAGGTCAGAGGCATACGTCTACCGACCCCAGATGTGGCCGTACTGCATGTGGTCGGAGGAACGGTGATGGCCGGACAGTTAGACATCGACAAAGATCGAAACTCGGTCCAGACCTTAGTATCCGTAAAGAAGGGCAGCGAATGGCAGATAGCCCTCGTTCAGAACTCCAGAGCCCAGTATATATGAAGGCCGCATGAGGGGGAAAAAACCCTGACTGAGGAGCTTCGTCAGATGCTGTAATGGTGCTGGCATACCGATTTGATCAAGTCCTCCGCGCCCCAGCCTCAGCTCGCCCTTCATCCACTCCTCAATATCCAAATGTCCCATCGCACGGAAGCTGTAGTGGCCTGCCTCAGACCGTCTTAAGGACTTGGGCTCGCGGCGCCCCCCGCTTCATAGTATTGAATGAACTTCTCCCTTGCAAAGAAGGTGCCCTTAAGGCAGAACTGGAAGAAGAGCGCCGAGGGCGCTGCATGGACTATGTAGTGGATGGGGTCAGTTGGATCCATGGTAGTACTGTAATTCTCCAACCTCTGCCCCGAAAGGTCCGGCATGTTCAGGACGGCCACACCGGTGAAGCTTCCAGTTCCAGCCATCTGAACAAAGGCCTTAACACTCTTCTCCACGCCGGATAAAATACCACCGAAAATGTCGCCGAAGCTGCGGCCCACATAGCCCAGCCGTCCTTGATCCAGCCCGGGCAGTGAGGCCAAAAGGTCTATGCCCCGGCGAAGATCTACGGTCGTTCTTACGAAGAGGCTCTTCATATCCTCTGCCAACGCTACCCAGGGAGTCCGCTGCAAAATCATCTGCATAGGCCCAGGTGGCATTGAAGAGCAAGGAGACCATGCCCATCTTCGCCAGAACCAGGGCTTCATCCAGGAAGCTCGTCCTGCCCCCGGCCATGGGTGAACGAAGAGGATTCCTGCAAAGGGACCGGTTACATGAGGCTCGATCAGGTAAACCTCAACTCTCCTATTCGAGGTGCCAGCATAACTAGCATAGCTGATATCGCGGATGGAGATCTCATCCCTTTGTTCCAGGCCTACCTCTTCCATATCAAGGGACATATTACGGTCATAATCAAAGATTGTCTTCAGGTTTTCGAGGGATGCAGTCGAGCTTGGCACATTCATCCCATCATCTAATCAATGCGGCTGTTTTTCTTATCACCTATAAATCCTAAGGCGCTGAATTTAAATGAAGTGTGCTGGTGGAATGCGGCATGCCAGTCCCCGCCGATATGAGCATACGCCGTAGATACAAAGACAGGAAGTATCAACCTTCTCCCATCCTTCTGAATCTCCAAGGTCAGCTTATAGAACAGGATGGTACTGCCTGTGGTAAGAAAAATCAGACGAGGGCTTTCCATAGAGTAGCCCAGAACCTGAGAGCTGGTCATAGCAATACCACTAAGCGCGGTTTCTTTATCAACGACTGTGAAAGTGGTAACAGTGAGGCTGTCATCGGCAAGGTAATACCGGTAGAACTCGATATTTCTGCTTTTATACGCTTCCAGGGCCCTTAGCTTCAGATCGATCAGAACCGACATTAAATTGTTCATAACAATAATTGGGACCTGCATTAGCAAAACTTTTTCCAATAATGGCTTAAGATTATTGGTTAGTATCCGGATCAAGCTATAAATTTAATTAGCGCCCGTCCTGAACAGATCAAATAAAAAATTGTTATAGGATCTTGGCCTAAGCTTTGGCCTAAATAAGTCCCTCCTCATGCATATAATCGATGATCTCAGCAAACCCGGGTCCATAGCTGGCTTTAGCCACGTAGTCCGACATCTCCTTGAGCTCAGGGTTGGAGTTGCCCACAGCTGCCCTGAGTCCCGAGATCCTGAACATGGGTATATCGCTCAAGCTGTCACCGATAGCTGCGACATCCTTAAGGCCAATCCCTAAGTGCTCCGCCATGTGCCTCAGGCCCGTGCCCTTATCGATTCCCTTCAACTTAATGTGGACGGCAAACTTGGTATCTATGAGCTCCACAGGAATGCCCAGGCCCTGGAGGTACCTGGATGCCTCGGCCACATCGAAGTTCCTCTGCAGGGCAATGTCTGTGAACCTGTAGCGGGCGTCGTGCTTCTGGAGGTTGGGGAGGATCTTTCCAAGCTCTTCAAAAGCCCTCTCGCACAACTTTATATCAGCTAGATAATCCACCTCGCCATCGGAGTAAGAGACCACGCCGCCGTTCTCAGCTATGAAGATCTTGGGGATGCCGAGCATCACGGCCACGGACCTAGTGAAACAGTGGGTGTTGCCGGTGGCCAGTATCACGGGCACCTTAAGCTCCCTTATCACCTCCACAGAGATGGGGCAGAGGGCCCTATGATCGTCGGTCAGAGTACCATCTATATCCACAGCCATGGCTTTGATCAAGTTCTCATACCCTCCGAGATTCTCCGATGACCAATTATTATTAGCCTCCAAAAAGAGGGCCCTAGTGGCAAAAAAGGTTTCGTAACAGAAGATTAAATCTAGACTGGCTCTCCGATGGTAGGGATATGCTTTTTAATAACCTGCGCCAGGTCGTGGATCGCCACGGGCTTTATCAGGTAATCACCCATGCCCGCCGCCAGACACCTTTCCCTTCCATCCGGGAGAATGTGGGCAGTGATGGCTATGATCACCGGCTAGCAGGAGGGCTCCAGGCGCTTGCGTACCTCCTTGGCCGCGGCCAGGCTATCCATGTCGGGCATCATCAGAATCCATCAATACTAGATGGTACTTCGCGTTCTCAAGGGCTTTGAGAGCTTCCAAGCCATTGCCAACCGCGCCGGCTAGGTAGCTCAGCCACTTGAGAATTAATAGTGTCACCATCTGACTGGCAGGGTTATCTTTGATGCTCATTTCTATCACTGCGCTAAACCCCATTAACAGGAGCTTTATGGATTATATAAGCGCATCTCATAGATAGAACCATAATAAATACATTACAATGAATGAGGAGATATTGTTGTAGATCGCGACAAATGATTGAGGCTTCTGCGAGGAAGCACTAGTTAAGACTGTGACGGGGGATCCTTTGGCAGCAGAAGGAGAGCGACGGCCGAGATATCATCGCATCTAGTCTGCAGCAACCGTAAGCCTTATATTCGCTGATTGCCGTAGTTCATTTGGCGAAAGTCGAAATCTATTTTGCACCCCATAAACTGAGCTTTCGCCTCCCTCCTTAACTTTAGCCATCAACTGCAACTACTGGATATATCGGTAGCTGAAATATTCGCTGCTAATTATCAGGGTAGATGATAGCTGAATGCATCAGCTCCTAACCTCGTCCCCTACTACTTTCTAAGCGTCCCCGTCCCCCATCAAGAACATCTCTAAGGTTGTCTTAATACTATCCATGCCCGCGGGCGTTAATATATAGCCATTCATGCCAGCAGCCAGACACCACTCATCGCTATCGGGAAGTATATACGCTGTGAGGGCGACGATCTTGGGCTGACGATCCTCCGGAAGGTGCCTGCGTATCTTTACCGTGGCGGTCAGGCCATCCATCTCAGGCACCTTGATCTACACTGAGCACCTGGTCGTAAGCCTGGCGCTTGAGGGCTTCCAGGACCTCCAGGCCGTTGTTCACGCCATCTGCTCTGTAGCCCCTAGACGCCTCAGAATTATCAGAGCCACCTTCTGGTTTGCCGGATCACCCTCGGCTATCAGCATCCTCGGAGGTTCATAGTTCCTGGACAGCATACTGCTAGACCTTAAAAGGATGGAATGGAAGTCGACTTAAAGTTATAGGGAGCTTGTGCGATAAAATTTTAATAGGAATTTGGCCTGTGTACGTTTATTCAGCAGATCAGCCACATGAGGGCAATCTACCCAAGACCGCCGATGAATTTTGTAGTTATATATTGCTGGCAATATAATCTATACAGTTAGCCGAATTTTAAGAATCGACAAATATTATAGCATATAGTGTCATTTCTCATGCTCTAACTAAATTAGCTTAAAATAAACGGAGATTACATCCCAGACCGACTTTTGAGGATATGGGTGCCATCGAGACCGAAAGGGCCTGGCTAATCTTTAAGGCCCTCAGTGGTTACTGAGAATATCGCCTCGCCATCTGGTAGATTGGGCGAGTCCACCCGCCTTGCTATCCTCTTCTCGCCCTTGGACTTCCTCAGGTACAGCCTGACGGTCGCAGTATGTCCGAGCACGTAGCCTTCCATAAAGAAACGATAGCATAAAGGAGAATTGGAGAAGGAAGAGCCCAAATAGACTCACCTGCTCCCTCTTCGTCATCACGGTAAGTCACTTAGAAAACCGTTATATCGCCTTCGGCGCAAAAAAGGTTTCACCTATTCTCATCATACCGCCTGAACCTACAAGCTCTCATGACTTTAATGGCTTTCATTTCATCGAGTTTGCGCTTACGCTTCATTTTTCTATCTCTGGCTTCGCTCATGGTTTCACTTTTCTTTTTTAACCTTGCCATTCCAGTCATTGCTTTTCTACTTTTACTTTGAGCCTAGTTTTTTCAGCCATATCTTCCTAGGCCTCGCTCAAGGATCTCCTCTTCAAAGCCAGCCACAAAAGAGCACAAAAACGAGTCGCTTAATGCTGATTTCTTAAATATTCTCTGTTGGCAATCAGTTCTTCATAAAGCATCAAATTCCCTTAGCATTAGGGCCACCACATTGCCGTCTATGGATTCTAGGGATTCAGCCAACTTAGCTGAAGCATTAGAACTATTTTTGATCAGCATGTTAAGGCCTCCAGAGTCTCCTACCTTTCGCCAGTACCGAAGGACGGTCCGCCTTGCCCCTGTAGCATGCCGAGCTCTATGCCTGCATGCACCCTGCTATTGAGTAATCCTCTTGAAAAGAAAACACGTGGAGCCCACTTCAAAACCGACCAATACATAGATGGTAATGGTAGAGGGCCCGCGACCTAATTGCCCAAGAAAACGCCTATACCTATTCAGTGCCGTTTCTATGACATCAGCGCCGTACACCACTTCTATAGCCTTTTATAAGACGGGACGATGAGGGGTCCCGTCTCAATCCTTCAAACCTTCAGTGGTCACCGAGAATACCGCCTCGCCATCTGGCAGATTGGGCGAGTCCACCAGCCTTGCTATCCTCTTCTCGCCCTTGGACTTCCTCAGATACAGCCTGAAGGTCGCAGTATGTCCGAGCACATGGCCTCCCACGGGCTTGGTCGGGTCCCCGAAGAATGTATCGGGCTTGGCCATGACCTGGTTGGTTACGAGGATCAGGGCGTTATTGATGTCGGCGAATCTCATCAGGTCATGAAGGTGCTTGTTGAGCTTCTGCTGCCGATCGGCCAGCGTGCCGCGACCCACGTATTCAGCCCGGAAGTGGGCTGTAACAGAGTCCACTATGAGGAGCTTTACCGGCCTCTCGGACCCCCTGGCCTTCTCAGCCAGGTCCATGGCGCTCTCGGCCAGGAGGATCTGGTGGTTGGAGTTATATGCCCTAGCCACGCTGATATTCTTTAGGAACTCATCTGGGTCCCATGTCCTGCCCTCAGGCGCCGGAGGAAGGCCCTTGATCATCTGGGCTATTCTCTCAGGCCTGAAGGTGTTCTCGGTGTCTATGATGATGGCAGAGCCGTCCAGACCGCCCATCTCTCTTGGCAGCTGAACGTTTATGGCCAGCTGATGAGCCACCTGGGTCTTTCCAGAACCAAATTCGCCGTAGAGCTCGACTATGGACTGGGTCTCCAGGCCCCCGCCCATGAGCTCATTGAAGCCCTTGCTTCCGGTAGTGAGCTTGCCTACATGTTTCCTCCTCTCCAGGATCTGGTCGCCAGTCTCAAAGCCGCCTATGTCCGCGGCCTCCCTGGCCCCGGCTATGATCTTGGCAGCCGTGGCCTCTCCGACCTCTGCTGCTGCCACAAGCTCGCCTGGAGAGGCAACTGCTATTGCCTCTATGGAGTTGAAACCGGCCGCTTTGAGCTTCTCAGCCGTGGCGGGCCCAACCCCTGGGAGATCTTCAAGTAATTTGCTTGGCATTGTAATATGATCCTCAGGGTCTCATGGCTAGGTATATATAACCGCTTTACTGGGGTGGGGCGAAAGTGATTTTGGTTCGCCAGCCGCAGCTTATTTCCACGCTGTCGTTCCAGCCGCTCTTGACCTGGCCGTCCACAATATCGGCCTTCTGGCCCAGGTCCAGGCCCTCCAAGAGGTCCACATGCTCTCCCCAGAGGGTCACCCTGATTCTGCCCGTGGAATCGGAGATGTATATGCTGGCCACCTTGCCCATGCTTCCGTCTTCCCTATTGAACTCCCTGACCTCGCCAAGGCCCGTTACGTATCCAGAGACCGTACAGGTCATCCCTGGCTCCAGGCAGGCCACGGTGTCCACCTTCTCCTGGTAGCTTACGGGCACGTCGCTCTTTCTTACTACGGTATAGCCGCCGGTCTGGATCTCGACCTGGCCATACCTCTCCCTGGAAGAGGCGTTTATGACTTCCAAGCACTCCCCTGCCTTGAGGTCCATCCTGGCCTGATCGTTCCACAGAGATATGCGAATCTTGCCGGTCTCATCCCCCAGAAGAACGGTCCTGACCATGCCTTTGGAGCCATCCTTTCTCACGAACTCCCTGAGAACGCCGGGGTCCAGGATATTTCCCACCAAATTGATCTCGCCCATATCCCTCTTGACCTCGGAGATCTTGAAGGGATCCACCCTGGGCTTTATATCGGCATCCACCTCCTCAAAGCCGCCGCTTCGGCCTATGCTGACCTCGGTCCCGGCATATCCCTCTTTAGCCAGGCCCCGAACCTTCAAGCACTGTCCGGCCTTCACGTCTCCCGACTTGATGAGCTCGGTGACCTCATCCCAGAGGGCTGCCCGGACGGTCCCCGTCTCATCCCCCAGAGTGAGATTGGCTACCCGGCCAAGGGACCCATCGGATCTCTTGAACTCCTTAACTGGAGCGATGGATAGGACCTTGCCAACGAAGACGACGGTGCCTGACTCGGGCCTTATCCTCCCTATCTTGATCAGGACCTCGGAGGCCCCAAGCTCCCTGGCCACCAGCATGGCAGCGGTCCTCCTGTCGCACAGGCCTCCCATGAGGGCGACCTTCTCCTCCACCCGCCCCTGGAACTCCTCAGGGGATATCTGGTCGGAGACCTGATCAAAGACCTCAGAGATCTCTCCGTCCATCTAAGCCACCTTCAGGTTAGAACCTCGTCTGCCGGGCAGCTGAGGTAAGCAGCGCCGCATCTGGCCAGGAAGGCGCTGCAGACCTCATCAGAGCCGCCATCGGCAGCTATGACGCCGTTCTCTATGAGAATGGCCCTGTGGGAGACCTCCCTCACGAAGTCCACGTGGTGGCTGACGATGACAACGGTTGTGCCGTACTCGGAGTTGATCTTCTTTATGGCGTTGGATACATCCCTTAAAGTGATGGGATCTATGTCGCCGAAGGGCTCGTCCAGTATCAGGATCCTGGGATTGGCTGCCAGAAGGATGGCAATAGAAGCCCTGACTCTCTCTCCGCCACTGAGCTGCTCGGGAAGCTTCCATAGAACCCCCTGGTCCAGATCCATGAGCTTGAAGACCGGCCCTGCGAAGTTCATGGCCTCGGTGACGGGGAACTTAGGGAAGAGGTCGAAGAGGACATCCCTGGTCAGTCCCAGGGCTTCCAGGGCCGATTTGGCCTCCTCCTCCTGCATATCGGTCATGGTGTAAAGGACATCAAGGACCTTATCGCTGATACCGAGCTCCTTGGCCACGTTTCTGGCATGCTCTATCACGTGCAGTCCCTTGACGCCTAGCTGATAGGCTATCTGATCCAGTATGGTCTCATTGCAGGAGAGGGCGAACTCCTGGTACATTATCCCCAAGCTCCTCCTGATCTCCATCCTCTTGGGCGTGTAGGTGGTGATGTCAACCCAATCCTTGCCGAGCTTATAGAGGACTGCGCCCTCGTCCGGAGCCTTCAAGCCCTCTACTATCTTGAGGATGGTGGTCTTGCCGACGCCGCTGGAACCTATGATGGAAGTGATCTCCCCTTCCTTCAAGTCAAAGGACAGGTTCTCTATGTTCAGAACTTCACCCGTGCCCACCAGGTAGCTCCTCTTGCTTATGCCCTCGACCTTTATCATAGTAGATGGATGAGGCCTGGGCGTCAGAGGCTCCAGGGACCCTATTCCGGACAGGAAGAGGCTCAGGATCTCCTCGGGCTTTCCCTCGGCCACTATCTGCCCTTTATCCAGCAAGATCAGCCGGTCTACCAGGTACCTGTGGATCTCGGGCAGATGGGAGACGACCAGTATAGTTATGCCCAGCTCCTGGCGGATGTTCTTGATGGCATCCAAGACCTCCTGCTTGGTGGCGGGGCAGGCCATGGTGGCGGGTTCGTCCAGGAGAAGTATCTTGGGCTTCTTGGCCAGCTGCCTGGCAACGATCAGCCTCTGCTTCTCGCCGCCGCTGAGGAGGGTGGCCAGGTGAGAAGCCTTCTTATCCAGGCCCACGAGCTTCAGGTAGTACATGGACTCGTCGTACATCTCCTGGTAGTTGGGAACAAGCTCGGGGTCAGGCAGTATCTCAAAGCCCATGGTCCTGGAATAAACCCTCCTCAGCACATTTCTTAAGGCCGACTCCGTCCAGAGGGCAAAGTCTCTCTGAAGGTGGATGGCGGTGAGCTTCATCTGCTCCGTTGCCACCTCATCTCCCGAATCAGGGGTCACAGTCAGGCCATCCATGATGATACGCCCTGAGTCGAGCGTCTCCATGCCCCGGATGATTTTTAGGAGAGTGCTTTTTCCTCCGCCGCTCCTTCCCACAAAGCCCAGTATCTCCCCATTCTTGGCGTAGAAGCTGACATCCTTGAGAGCCACCACCTCGCCATCGTCGATCTTATATACCTTTGACAGATTTTCAACCCGGATCATGGAAAACTTCACCTACCCTGCCTACACTTATCATTTTACCTGCTCCTACTGAATCTACCACTACTCTACTTACCCTGATCTTACCTACACTTGCCCTACCTAATCTTGGTACCCACATCGACATTCTCCGAGGGCCGGAGGAGCACGGCCTTGCCCCCAATGTCCGCAGCCAGGAGCATTGCCTGGGACTCTATGCCGAAGAGCTTGGCCGGCTCTAAGTTGGCCACCACCACTACTTGGGTTCCTACCAGGTCCTCGGGCTTGTAGGCCAAGGCAATACCTGCCACCACCTGGCGCATTTCTGAGCCAAGATTTACCTTGAGCTTCAAAAGCTTGCTAGAACCCTTGATGGGCTCGGCGGCCATGATCTCTCCTATCCTCAGATCTACCGCCTGGAACTGATCGAAGGATAGCTTCTTTGGCTTTTCTTCCTTCTCTGCTAGCTCTTTATTTCCTCTGACATCGGCCTGCTTTATTCTCTCTTTGAAGATGCCCTCCAGCTCCTTCACAGTGGAGTCCTCCATCTTGGTAAAGAGGATCTCAGGCTTGCCCAGGTTATGTCCCTCGGCTATGGGCACGAGAGCCTCGTCGAAGAGGACATCTCCCACATTTCCTTTCATCCCCAGCTGGGACCAGGCCGACTGCATCTTTTCAGGCATAGTAGGCTCCATGAGGACGACCATAGCCTTGGCGATCTGGAGACAAGTCCGTAGAACAGAGCCCGCCTTGGCTTTATCGGCCCTGACCAGCTTCCAAGGCTCCCTGGACTGGAAGTAGGTGTTGCCGAAGTCGGCCAGGGTCATGATGCCATCGATAAGTTTCTTGAACTCGTACTCCTCCAAGGAGAATCTGGCGTCCTTTAAAACGGTCTCTATCCTGGTCATGGCCTCAGGATCTATCTCCCCTGCAGGCACCTTGCCGTCGTAATTCTTGTAAGTAAAAGTCAGAGCCCTGTTGATGAAATTGCCAAAGGCCCCTACCAGCTCGGTATTTACTTTATCCGCAAAGATCCTCCAAGCGAAGTTCACCTCCTTGTTGTGGGAGGTGTAGCTGGCCAGGTAGTACCTGAGGAGGTCGGGATGAAGGCCCTTATCCAGGTAATCGTCCTTGACCCAGACCACGAAGCCCCTGCTCTTGGAGAACTTCTTGTCGTCAACCTTGAGCATACCGCTGGCCACCACAGCGCTTGGAAGGGCGTAGCTCGCTCCCTCCAGCATGGCAGGCCAGAAGATGCAGTGGTGATAAACGATATCTCCACCTATGAAATGGATTATCTTGGAGTTCTTGGAGGGATCTTTCCAGTAGCTCTCCCAGTTCTCGCCATTCTGGGCGCACCACTCCTCTGTGAAGGAGACATAACCTATGGGGGCATCCACCCAAACGTAGACAACCAGGTCGTTGTGCCCAGGGAAGGACGTCCCCCAGGCCATGTTTCTGGTGATGCACCAGTCCTTGAGCTCCTGTCTTACCCATTCAGCAGCGTAGTTCCTGGCGCTGGAGGTCCCACCTAGGGTCTCCAGGTACTTGAGAAGGAAGTCTTTGAACTCAGAGAGCTTGAAGAAGTAGTGGACCTGCTTTCTGTACTCGGCTGAAGAGCCGCAGACCTTGCAGACCGCATTCTTGATCTCCCCTGGCTCCAGGTGGCGGCCGCAGCCCTGATCGCATTCATCTCCACGGGCAGGCTTTCCGCAGTAGGGGCAGATGCCCTCGACGTACCTGTCGGGAAGGAACCGAATGCACTTGGGGCAGAAGGCAAGCTCTATCTCCCTTGGATAGACGTAGCCCTTATCCATGAGGGCTTTGACCATCTTCTGGGCTCTGTCCTGGTTGGAGGGGTTATCGGTGTCTCCGAAGTAATCGAATTCCACCTCCATGGCCTTGAAGATCTGGTCGAAGTGCTGGTGATACTTGGCCACCAGCTCCTTTGGGGTTATCCCCTGGGTCTCGGCGTTGACCACAATGGGCGTTCCGTGAGCATCTGTACCGCAAACGAAGAGGGGGTCTTCGCCCATCTTCCTCAAGCCTCTAACGAAGATATCAGCAGGGACGTAGGTCCTCAGATGGCCTAGGTGGCACTGCCCATTGGCGTAGGGCAGGCCGCACGTAACTAGGATGGGTGAGCTACCTGGAGACAATTGAGAAACACCGGGTCTCTTATGGTTGGATCTTGCAGATATACGTTTCCCAATCAAAACGATTTGAAGAAGGATGTAGATAATTGATATGTTTGCAATCTTCGACCAGGATAGACGGCTGAGGCTCCCCCTGGTGGGCATTGAGTGGCTAGAGCAATAGGTATCTGAAGGACTGGTGGTCAGCTGTTCTCTTATATTCCAGCAGCTTTGGCGTACATCCTACATCAAGGCATCTCTCATAGCTTGCCTTGGTATGGATGATTCGTGGATGCCAGCGACTAAGCCTGAGGACCTCGAGCCTCTATACGAGGCTTACATAGAGAAATCTGGATCCAGGAACGATCTGGAGAAGTTGCTCCAGGAGGTTTACCCCGACGCCGCCTCCTCAGGAGGGGACCCCTCCAGATCCTGGTGGGGGAGCATCGCCTATGTAGGCTATGAGATTCTGGGATTAATGCCCGGCGACTTGAACGGTCTTACTTTTTTCGAGCTCCAGAGCTTGTATTGGCACTACGCCAGAGAACAGAGGGCTGCTAGGTACAATGCCTTCATGACTGCTTGGTACCCTAATCACAGAGACGAAGACCAGCAACCGACCATCGAAGAGTTCTGGCCTCTGCCAGTGGACGAAGGCTGGGTGGCTTCTCAGACGGTAAGTCTCGAAGAGCACGTGACTTCCTCTCCGGCCTTTAGACCGGAGAGGAAGTCACTGGAATATACAATAGAAAGATAGGTACCGCCCTCCAAGAGCCCCAAGTATATAGGATGTCGAATGATAGAGTAGGGGTCTGTAGTAATGACCTTTTGAGTCTCCTCTACCTCAATCGTTCGAGATGCATAGCTGTTTCCCTTAAAAATCCAGAGGATGAAACAATAGCCAAGGAAAACTCCCGCATCTGCTATGAGGATTATCGATGACGGTACTTGATTCAATCCGTGCTGCCGTATATCATAGCCGATAGCTAGAAATCCTACAACCAGCACAGCATTCCCCAAAAGAACTATAGTTCGCTGTTCAGGCTCTTTTTCTTTATACCTCATTTGCCGCTCAAGCAGCTCAGGATCGGTTTTTAGAAAATAGCTTACTGCCATAAGCATAGGTGTGATAATCTTTCGGTCCAAATGCACCGAAAAGTACAACCTATGCTGGAAGACCAAGCTAGCAACGAGATCTAATTCACGTCAGAATTTCACACATCAATACAACAAAAAGCATCCTACGTGATAAAAAGGTTCCCATGGCAGCATGGTCAGTTAGCCCGTCTGACCTGGGGATACCCCATTAACCACTTCCATGTGAGATACCCATGCACACTGGCCGTTCAAAAGCGCACTGTTGGCGGTGTTGGATATGTATGATCAAGGCTAGGTACGCCTCGTCTGTTCAGCTCCTCTTTTACCCATCTTTTTTTAAGAACTTCAAGGTAGATCCGAAGAACAACGAGTA
>CAZKWM010000026.1:14384-15494 GCA_964556405.1 uncultured Methanotrichaceae archaeon
AAGCGCTCCTAGTGGTTACAGGTGTACTCAATCGCCACATGGGCTGACCCTAACCCCTCTTCTGGAAAAATATCCCGAAGCTACATGCTGCCCAGTTGATCAGTCTATGTAAAAGATTCCCAGGGAAATGAAATATATCCCTTCAGGAAGCACCAAAGGACAGTTCCAAAGAAGCTGCTGCATCCCAAGATAAATGATCAAAATGAACAAACGCAGGGATAAAAGGGATCTCATGGCCAACGTTCTGATTTACGGCGCCGGAGCGGTAGGCTCTCTCATGGGCTACATCCTCTCCCATGTAGAGGGTAAAGAAGTAGATAGCAGAAAAGCAGAGGGCAAAAATAGCATCGAGAACGTAGCTCTCCTTGGAAGAAAGAGCCACGTAGATAAGGTGAGGGAAGACGGCCTCAAGGTAAACCGCCCAGGGGGTTCCAGGCGCCTTAAATTTAGATACTGCTTTTCGAAGCTTGATCAGCTTGGAGGATCGGGCTTTCACCCCGACGCCGTAATCATCTGCGTAAAGTCTCCTGCTTTAGAAAGGGTCAAAGATGAAATTGCAAGTTTTATGTCTCAAAGCAGTGCCCTTAGGGATGCCGAGTTCATTATCCTGATGAACGGCATGGCCAATAGGGATATCCTCGCCCCCTTGATTCCAAGCATTAGCGAGGGTATCACCTCTGTTGGCATCAAGTTCTCAGGGGATGGCTCAATCGAACTCAAGGGAATGGGAAAGACCATCTTTGAGGCAGGGATTTCTGAAAAGCTCAAAAGTTTCATTAGAAGCGCATTCCAGGAGAAGGGCTTTGAGATCGAGTTCGTCTCCGCCCACAATTTCAAGGGGCAGCAGTGGATGAAGCTCATAGTCAACTCCGCTATAAATCCCCTGACTGCCATCCTCAGAAAGGAAAATGAGATCGTTCTCTCAGATAACCTCCAGGAAACCGTCCGGAGGGTCGTTGAGGAGTGCGTGAAGGTCGCTTCCAAAGAAGGACTGGAGATCGACAGCGTAGGTGCCCTGGATCTCGTCCGCTCCGTGGCCTCTAGGACCGCCATGAACACCTCCAGCATGCTCCAGGACGTTTTAAAGGGGAGGAAGACAGAGATAAATTC
>CAZKWM010000027.1:0-15377 GCA_964556405.1 uncultured Methanotrichaceae archaeon
TGCCTCTCTGATAAATCTGAGAACTTCATTCTACCCATTCAAGAGGTAATTCCTAGTGGTGGTATAAATAGTTTTGAAATGGGCTCATCGTAAATCCTTGTGTCCCAGCGCTTTTACATTCGAAATATACAGGATCCTTTGATTCTTTTTAAATTGGTACTAAATTAACCTTAGCGTGTTAGACACACTCACTGTCTAGATGGCCTATTAAAAAACTCGATCCATTCCCTATATTCGTGGAACTGAGATACTAAGTAGAGAGAGACGGAACTTAGGGGCGAGAGGATATGTATAGGACGGCACTAGACCATAGGGTACTGATTATGCTTTTATATCTCGCCGCATTCACCTCTATAGATATTGTCCCTGGAGAAGGAAGCGCCTTGAACTCCTCAGCCCAGGAGACTCTTACCCACAACATCTACCTGGACACGGTAGACAAGGCCTTTATTACTGGATATGTCCGCGATGTGGGCGAGCTGGGCTTTCTTAAGGGATCTCAGTACAAATACCAGCAATACCAGACTTGAGGTTATTGCCGATGAACTCACTCATAAAGATGGAGATCTCTGGATCATTCACCTGTCGTGCCAGGACTGTCCTGGCCATTACTACCTTGATATCTACCTGCCATGGAACGTAGAGCTGAAAGATATCGATACCATTAAGGGGCTTACCCATTTCGTTACCACCTTCAATGGGACTCTGGTGGCGGACATTCAAGGGTATAATATCAAGAACCCGGAAGTGACCCTTGGGTATAAGCTATGCCCCGTTCCCTACCAGCCCGCGGTCTCTCCCCTTGATCAAGGATTACAAGCATGTACACCGCCTATGGATTATCTACCTCCTGCACCGCTTCCACCAACCTGAAAATCATCCGCCTGGTCAAAGGCATATGGAGCCACCGGGATATGGACAGGCTTCGCGGGCCGATGTCCAGAGACTCCCCAGCGATCTTTACTGAATACTGAGAATCATACTCCTTCTGGCCCTGGGAGCAGCCTTGGCCTTTATCGCGAAATAGAGGCGGAGCCGCAGCCGGCCCTCCGCGATTGATACCGATGATGGCAAGGATGGCGAAAGTAAAGATGGCAGTAAGGCCGAAATATAACAGTTAGGTGCAGTTTGCCCTCATGCTGATGCGCCATCTATTGAAGCGCTTCCATCAGAAGGGGATGCTACGCCTGCTGAGGCGTCTTATATCGATCCCCCTTTTGGTGGAGGATAACATTTTAGAGATGCCCTCTAATGATCTTGCCTCCCATGGTACCGATTTATCTCTAGAATCTCCTTCAGACGGCTCCTTTGCTAGATCCTCTCTCCTCAGTGTTAGTCCATCTTTCACGCCCGTCTCTTCTCTGGAACCCTTGAAATCATCGCCGCCTGTAAAGATCGATATGATCAGCGAGATGAAGGCCGTGATGCAGACCCTGATTGAGGCAGGCGGCACTATGATCCAGGCGGATCTAGAGGCGCATCACTAAAATGGCGAAATCATCCCTTTCTGGAATCCTGCTATCTTTAAAGAATCAGAAACTGATAAACAAGATGGAATGCGGCCTCACCAATGTAATTGAACTATCTGAATGGTTTTTATCGAAGAAAGAACGTTTTTGACCCTTCAATGTTGGGGAGGATCTTCGAAAATCCCTGGGTATCCGAGGCGTTCGTTACCCTGTCTTTCAGGTTCGTTCAGCCTATAATTTTTATATCGCACCCAACCAATGATAATTAGAATCCCAGGTGGGCTTTCGAGTTAAGGGATGAGAACGAGTTTGGCCATAAGCGAACAAAAGAGGATCTAATAGGAGGCACAGACTTGTTAAGCCTCCTTATATATCCCTGTCGGTTGTTACGTCTCCTCAGCTATCCCCGCGCCCAGATGGATTTTGGAGACCCGTGCCGGATCCCTCCTGATTAGGATCATGACCAAAGGTTCATTTTTTGCTAAATAAAGAATCTAATGCGTTCCCCACTTAACCAGGGCGCACCTAGGAAGAAGTCTGCTATCCACGACCTTAATTAACGGCGCCTGGAGAGCTGAGATATAGAGCTTTCTTTCTCCCACCTGGATCACCAGGTCGGTGGGCTTAGGTGGGCTGATCTTGACCGAGAAGATTAGAGGGCCTTCGCATGTAGTGGCGATCCTCTGATCTGAGGTCTTGGACCGGATGTACTCTTCCATCTCCGGCACGATGGTTAGGGGCTTCTTCTGCATTGAACACCGATTGTACCTCCTGGTAGAAATACGTTTTATACCATGGCAGCCCTATTTCAGAGGGTGAGAAGGAGAAAGGATGCGTTCAAGGCCAGGGAGATCTCCAGGCAAAGAATTGAGATGCTTTTTTCCCTGGCCGATGAGGAGTACGGGACCCACACTGAGAGAAGCGACAGGTATGTGGGGATCGCCAGGAGGATCTGCACCAGGATGAGAATAAGAATGCCCCGGCATCTCAAGGCCAAGTTCTGCAAGCACTGTGGTTCCTATCTTCCTCCTTCGGCCCGAAGGGTGAGGCTAAAAGATGGGATTATAACAGAGACCTGCCTTAGGTGTGGAAGACAGCTTAGAAGGCCATATTCACCTGCGGACTCCAAAAGAAGCCCAGTCCCAGGGAGTCCTGTCTCATAAATTTCGGTCCAGGATCCTGCTGCGGCCCAACACCCTTAATAGTCCTTTAAGCCGAAACTATAGTTTCTATGGGAGAGGGCTGGGACGATCCCGAGAAGATTCTCCTAGATAAACGGTTGCCCTGGTATGCAAGAAAGAGCGCAGCCCAGGCACTGGGAAGATCCAGTGGGATAAGTCCTAAGACCGCAGAATCCAAGGCCAATATCCTGGAAGGAGTTCTTCTGGATGAGAAAGAGGACCATAGGCTTCGCAAGGCTGCTGCCAGGAGCCTGGGCATTCTAAAATGCCGAAGATCGATGCCAGCCCTTCTCACCGCATTGGATGGCAGGTGCCCAGCCATCAGGCATGAGGTTGTAGAAGCCCTGGGGTCCCTGGGATGTCCTGAAGCGACACCTGCCCTGGAGCAGCTCCTTAAAGGCCAGAGCCGTTACCTCAGAAGGCTGGCCTCTATAGCTTTAATAAATATATGTGGCCTCCACGAAGGCCTTCCTGGGATAAAGGATAGAGAGCGCCTTTTCAGCCTTCTGGCCTCAGGGGATGAGAGGGTTGCAGAGGCCTTGATGAGGGATGAAGAGCCGTCCTTCTCTTTTCTAATAGATAAGCTAAAAAGTCGCTCTTTTTACGAGCGCCAGCTTTCATCCTGGGCTCTGGCCATAGGGGTCAGGAAGGCTCTGGATGTCTGGAGTGGGAAGGGGCAAAGCCCCGTTTCACCTCAAAGTCCAATCTCCTGCAGAAATCCCATCTCCCCTGAATACCTATCCAGGCTCTATTCATTCAGGGTCCACCTTATGGATGGCGCCGTGACTGCAATGGAGAACTCAGGCTTCGACGATATCTCCAGGGTCATTCGAGGCCACGGGGAGATCGATTTCCATCCTCCGAGGCTTGTACCCATGCCGTCGTGTGAGGCCGTGGATTTAGGAGACCTCCTCATGGCCTTTGGGGCAGAAGATTCCGGGTTAGGAGATTTTGAGACGGGAGCGCCCAGGATCATGGGAAGAACCCTGGTCTTCGCCATAAATGGCGGCTGCTTGGCCATCAAGTTCCCCTCCAAGCCAGAAGATGAGGAAAAGCTCTCCTGGGAGGCCTCGATTCAAAAGTATATGGTAGAGTTGGGCCTTCGGGGCAGCATCCCCGAGCCTTTGGGTGGGATCTTTGAGTTGAAGGGCCTATCTTCAGATCTGAAGAAGGCCCTTGGGGCCGCTGGCTGTCGTGTTCTCGCTTACACCGCAGAGAGGGATTATTTCATCTACCTCAACGATCCGAGGCTCAAAGATGGCGAGTTTCAAAGAGGGCTGGAAGGCTGCGCCTCGGATCTGGGAAGGATTACTGCGAGAGGAATGATCCACAGGTCTCTTATACCGCTCTTTCACAGGAGAGAGGCTTCGCCCTCCAGGCCCGACGGCGGAGCTTACCACTGGAGCAGAAGGGTAGTGGGAAGACTAGAATCCTGGGCTGAGTCCTGCAAGTACCCCAACCTGCGCCTCTCGGGCCTGGCCGACTTCGAGCACGTGGAGGTCAGGGATAGGGCATCGACGGGGGACCTTCAGCAGGCAATAGGTGAGCACCTCTTAAGCCTCTGCCTGATGATAGGAAGCTACTTCAGGTCCAGAGAGGCCTTCGAGGTCTCCTCGGTTGAGCCTGCCATACAATTGGCCTTTAACAGCTATCTCGGAGCCCTGACCGGAAGAAAGCCAAGGCTGAATGGATGCATTGATTGGGGAGAGATCGCCTTCAGGATGAAGGTGGAGATGTCCTCAGGGGATCACCTGGGGCTGAGCCACGGGCCCTTTCCTCTGCCTGAGATGGTGAGGGCAATCCACTTGGCCTCCCTCATTGCAGTTCTTGATTTGGGCGATAGATCCGCGTTAGAACAGAATTTAGGCTAATGGGATTTGGACTGGACTAAATGCATGAATTTCAGGCCTTTGTATCCAGCTCCTCGTACCCTATGTACTGCATTATGCTCTCCCGCTGGTTACCTATGAGCTCATTCTCGCTGGAAAGGATCCTGTCTATGAGAGAGATCACGGGCACCTTGCCGTCCCAATTCCTTATAAGTATTTTATCTTCTGAATCCGTTCTGACCCGATCAGCCACAAAGGCACAGAGGAATATATCATCCACGTAACCGGCTGGGCCCAGATTCTCCTCAGGTATTATGTCCCCCGGCTTTATGAAGTAGGCCATGGCCGCTATCACCAACGGAGACATGCCTTTAGGCAAGGCCGGGTCATC
Organism: uncultured Methanotrichaceae archaeon; assembly: GCA_964556405.1. GTDB lineage: Archaea > Halobacteriota > Methanosarcinia > Methanotrichales > Methanotrichaceae > UBA114. Next base: position 4,871 of record CAZKWM010000027.1, read on the forward strand.
CAGAAGCCTGGTCATGAGCCTGTAGAGGGCCGGGGCCTGATGAATGAGATCGCTGAACTTGCCTTTGTAGCTCTTTATATCGTCCTCCAGCAAACTATCGAACCTCTTCACCTCAAAGCCTCCTTGGGATGCCCAGGGGACGAAAAGCAAGAGCCACAAGTGCAGCTCGGCTCGTCCTCAAAAGCCATCTTTGCACCACGGGCCCATTTTAGCCGTAGGATTAGTTAACTTTTGTGCCTGGAAGATGGGTACCCCTGCCAAGTTATTGCTTGCCATCCGATCATGTGCCGGAGATTGCTTTCAGCTATTCTACTGGCAATATAAAAATCAACGATTAGTTCATCTAGCTTCTGTCAATCGAGATCTTTGGGTCATATACTATAGTAATAAATCAACGTAGGTGGCAGAATGAGGTTGCTATGGTCTATCTACCCATCTATATTTCAATAAATACGCTATTATTTTTATATAATCATCTTTCGAGGATTAGATGATTACTTCAAGGGCGACCCGTGGGCGATCCAACCACCTGGGATCCAGCACCAGCTAGGTGCTTGGCGAGACCAAGGCTTCAGGCATACAAATAAGGAGACATAAGGCGAGGGATATCTATGTTAACCAAAACATATCTTTTAGACGTATCTTCCTGCCTCCAGGGCCCCTGAGATGCTCAGATCGCCTTTGGATACCTTGAAGCCGATGGGGTCCTTATAATTGCCCAGCCAGGCATCGGTGAGAATGGAGGTTTGCTCGTGGCTGAACCCCTCCCTGGACAGGTCGTAGGCTGTCTGGGCAGAGAAGCACCTGGCAGAGAGCCAGGCATCCACCTCACGGTCTGTGAAGCCATACATATCCTGCGCCCTGGCTGCATCATCCACCTTCCTGCCATGGGGGGCTATATCGCCATGCTCCTCCACTACCGCCTTTATCTTTCAAAGATTTCTCCCGGCATAAGTCACCTGTAGGTATTGCTAGTCTCGGTAGTACATCCATAAACAATCTGCCAATGTTATTTAGTTTATGTGTCGATGTAATTTAAGCCTTCGTTAGCCCAAGATCCGATCTCTTTGGATCTTTCCTAGGGGGTTTTTCAGTCTCCATCAGTTTTAAGTATCTAAATATGATTATCTATACGTAGAACATGGCAGGCGATATCATGGACGCGGGCGCAGCCTCGAAGGGCATCGATGATTACTTGACCGAGGACGAGAGGAGGAAGCTCATCGCCAATCTCCACAGGGTCCTGTGCTGGATGGGAGTCAAGTCCCCCGAGCTCCTGGAGGTGGACCGAGGTCAGCTGGACTCGGAGCTTGAAAAGTTCCATCAGACCGAGAAGGATTTACCTCCTGAGGTCCACGTGAACCACGAAGGGTCCGTAGAGCTCCACCACCTGATATGGAGGCTGGTCAGCGAGAAGGAGCTGCCCGATAAGGATAGAATTTTGGTGAGGGAGCTCATAGATCTCCTGGAGGCCAGGGAACGGAAGGATGAAGATGCCCTCTACAGAGCTCCTTTAACCCATCCCCAGGCCAGGGATTTGTACAATGATGCCACAGGAGTTGTGAGGGCCCTGGTTGACTTGAAGGATCGCCTCAAGAGCACCGAGTGCACGGATCTTCAGAAGGAGACCATAAGGCGAAAGGTAGAGGACGTCAAGCGGTGGAGCAGCTTTGTAGATAAGATCAAGGAGGCCGAAGCGTAGCTTTTTTTTGGAGGAACCTATTTATATCTATAACGATTAAACAATTACTTTGCCTTGCTCTTTCACCTGGATCTGGGGGCGGCAGGGGGACCGGAGCAGAGCTTCTGATGCTGGGCAAAAAGGAGGCCAGCGATCTAAGCAGCCTGGTCATATGAAAGGCCGTGGAATATAGCGCCTTTATATCTGTATGGCGCCAGGGATAAGCCAAGCATATCCTGCCTAGAAGACCTTATGCCTTTATACGCCGATTGACTTAAACCAAAAGATTTATATCCGTTGGACGTCGTAATGAGTTTTTGACAAAAGTCAATCTCTCTCTTTACCCTCCTATACCCTTGACTTTTGTTCCCCCCTCCTTTTATTTTTCCTACTATAGATCTGGATGCCAACCGAGTCATCAAGCTTAGCTCAAAAAAGCCTTGCCATTAAGCCTTGCTATTTCTGACCTCTGCCATTCAATAAATTCCTCTCTGATCAAGATAGATCCGAGCCTCTTTAATCATTTCTATGGGCGAACAACTTGGTGTTTTTGGCTTATGTTACATCGATTATTTTACGTCGGTCAACGTGAACCGAAATCCTTATATTCGCTGAATGTCGGTTTATATTACGGCAAAGGTCGAAAACCATTTCCTTCCTCCTACACCCCGACTTTTGCCAAACCCTCCTTTACCCTGCCGGCGGGCAGCTCCCGCCGCTCGCCGGCCATTTCTACTTATAATTTAATGGAAGTTTTATTCGAAGGCCTTTGGTTTGAGTTTAAAGATATAATAGGTCGAGCATGTAAAAATCGAAAAGAGGTTTAAAGGATTTTAAGGAATGTTATCAGGCAAAGGGATGTTTTGCCGAGTCCTTCCTAGCTATAACGTCCTGAGCCATGGGCTGGCCTTGGACTGCCCTCTCCAGGGCCAGCTTGGTGGCTCTGTAGTTGAAGTCATAGACCTTCTTCTTGTCCTTGGCATCCCACTCTATGAAGACCGAGACTATGATGAAGAGGTCATCGGCCTGGTCCATCGGTATGGTCCCCTCTGAGACGCAGTCCATCACCGCTTTGGCTACTGCAGCCTGGGCCGGGCCGAAGATGAGGATCGCCTGCCCTGCGTTCTTGATGGTCACCTTATTGACCATAAGGGTGGATGGCTTGGCTGGAAGGTTGGGCTCCAGAACCGCCAGAAGGGGCGTATGGCCTGCGGCCGGAGATGCCAGGGCTGAGATGAAGGCCTGCTCCACGGCGCTTCCGCTAGGACCTATTACCAGATCTATGTGGGCCACCTCAGCCCCATCTCCAATTAAGGCTTCTCCTACAAGAGTGCCCTTGAATTTACCGCTCATAAATGAGGATGAAAGGCCTTTGGATATATAATCAGTGTGTAAGATAATCAGTGTGTAAGGTGTTTGATGAGAAAGATCGAAATCTTTCTCGACATGTAATTGTTATATGATATTCACGTTCATCTAGAACTGTATATTAACGAAGTCTTGCGTGGAAGTTAGACGTGCCTTTTGCGCGTGTCATCGTTATGCACAGAATATTTATTCGCTGAATATCTTAAATAATGGATGGCAAAAGTCGAATCCCATTTCTCCTACCACATACACCCCTGATTTTTGCCAACCCCCCAGTTCATAGCGTTCTTATCCTGGAATCGAAGCTGAGGATATAATCCTGAGCTTAATCCTAAACTAAATCCTGGACTAAAGAAGATTTTATCTTCCAAGATAGCCACTTTTATGTGGGTAAGGATAGTGGTAAAGCTCAGCGACGTTCTCATTAGTATCAGATGCTTGATGGCGTAAGGCCAGGCTCCAATCCTGATGCCGCTAGAGCATCGCAGGCAATCAGCTCGCCACTCTTGAGATACGCCTCAAAGCCTATCTCTATCAATGTGGTAGAGGAGTCGTGCATGACCTGCACCCCGGCAGAGATTATCTCCTTGATCTTCTACAGGGCCTTCTCGCCGCTTTTGGCCCTAAGCATCCTGAGTCCCCTCATCTCCACGTTCTCCACCATGGAGGCAATCACCTCCCCTGAATGGTGAGGGTCCCATCAGGATACATCTACAGAGACATCTCCAAGGTGGTTGGATTTGCTGTACCTGCTCTGCCTGGCCATTAAGGAACCTCGTCTTCTTTTATCATCCAACAGTCTTAAAAATCTACGCTGAATGCCGTGGGATAGGCAGGGTGGAGAGGGGCTTAAAAGGCATTCCTTAGACGGGCCCTCGCGCAGTATACTATTTATTATATCTTCGGGACCGCCATAGACGTCACTTTATTAATTCACCTAACCGATTTAGCCCCGAGATACCTTGGGATCTTAGTAAACTGTATATAACCGTATAGAAGCCAGATAGTAGTATATCAAGCCATGAATAGGCGAACTTAGGGGGTAATACATGAAATTATTGGCTTTTGCATTGACTGCGCTGTTTGCCCTTGGCGTGGCCCAGGGATACCCACTTCAGGGCGGCAACGGCGCCACCAATTGCACCATCTTCGGGTTCATCAAGGGACCTCTGGATAACTCCAGCCAGGATTCGGTCCTAAAGGTGGATGTGGGGATTACCACTCCAGATAATGTGACCTACCAGGTCATGGACGATAAGGATATCTTGTACACAGCCGACTCCACTTTATCCGAGCAGCTTCAGCCAGGACGCAGCATCCAGGCCTTCGTGATCCCCAAGGCAGTCCGCGTCTTCAAGCTCTTCAAGGCGGTGCCGGCATCTGGGGCACCTATCACCATCAACTGGTGGAAGACTCCCAAGGAATCCAACGGTGATCTGGTCATAAGGTACTACGGGGTTGTGGATTACGATCTATCGGCCGAACGCGAGTCCTATATCTACGAGATAGGCCTTGGCAATAATGGGACTAAAAGCATCCCAGTGAGCCCCGAGAACTTCACCCTCCTGGATCAGAACGGCTGGGATTACTACACAGAGTACGGCTTCAGCCCGATGGTGATAGAGGCCGACAAGGCCATAAGGGTGAGGCTCAGCTTTACCGATCTCTCGCCACTGAGCATTCCCAGAGCTTTAGTCTTCGATGCCTTCGGCAGCTCTCCCATAGCCATCGATTTTAGGAAGGACTACGGCCAGCTCACAGAGGAGATGGTGGGCAGCAGCCACAATGCTACTCAGGTAGCTTTGGCTCCGGTTGCCCAGATTACGTCCCAGGAAGCTGCGACGCTCCAGATGGCTCCGGCACCTGCGGAAACCCTGGCTCCAACCGGTGAGGGCATCAAGGCTGCCTCTCAGACGATCAGTCTTGAGAACCCGGCCCTCGCCAAGAAGAACGAGATCGCTGATCTCCCGAAGGGATCGAGGGGCACTGACAGTGTGGCTCCTGCGGGGGTCGCCTCTTCGACAAGCTCGACAAGCCCCGCTGCAGAGAGCATGGCGGATAGGTTGGCCAAGGTCAAGGCAAAGCTCAAGGGCAAGTGATAAGCGTTTGGTCCGGGAAACTCCTCGGGCCTATCAGGTCTTTTTAGTGGAGCGATGATTTTATAAAGGCAAACATCTCATTGCAATATTTAGGAAGTTATGAAAAGTCAGCCAAGAATAAACCACATCAGTGGCTTCCTAGGTCCTCTATAGGATGGCCATCATATTGGAGGTAAATTGTAGATGAGATCGGAGGCTATAATCCTTATCCTGGCCCTGGCAGTGACGACAGTCCAGGGGTATCCGCTGATAGGGAGTAACGGCGATGTAGATTGTGTAGTCTTTGGCGTCTTCAAGGAGCAGTTCAATCCCGGGGACGTGAACGCGGAGGAGAGTGCCCTGCTAGAGGTGGATTCAAGCCTGATCTCGACCAACACCTCTGGGCTGATAAATGCATCCTATACCCTGGTGGATGGCAATGACAGGGTCTACCCAGCCAGGAGGGATTACCGCAGGGATCTTCAGCCAAGCCGCCGCATCCTGGGGTTCATAGTGCCCAAGGAGGCCATAGCCAAGAAGCTTCTGGTTCAGCCCACCAACAGCAGCTTGGGACCTCAGTTCTCCGTAGATATTCAGACCACCATCAACGCCAGCGCAGGGCCCGTGAAAATCGTGTACTATGGCCCGATAGGTTCCAAGGAAGACTCCAAGAGAAAGATCCTCAACTTCGACGTGGGGGTGACCAACAACGGCACAAAGAAGCTTCAGGTCAGCTCCAGCAACTTCACCCTTCAGGATCAGTGGGGCTGGAACTACAGCGGCAGCGGCTATAACAGATACAATGGCCAGGGCTTTGCCAAGGTAGAGCTCAAGCCCAATGAGACGATAAGGTCCGGCTTGACCTTCGCCGCCCTATCTCCCTTGAGCAGGCCCTCCAAGCTCGTCTACAGCTACTCCAAGAACGACTCCGTAGCCATAAACATCGATGAGACCGCAGGTTACGGTCTCTCTGCCAAGGCCGATTCAACGGGCTGCTGCGGTGGCGGATCTCCAGCAGAGACGGCCCCCACTACCTTATCGGGCTCCATAAAAGCGACCAAGGCTCGCCTGGCCAAGGTCAAGTCGGATCTCGGAGGGATAGGGAGTTGATCAAGGCCCTCCTTCTTCTGCTCCTTACCCTGCTCCTGGCAGCAAAGGCCTCGGCAGCCTCCGATGAGGCCTACGGCCAGGTGACCAACGTGGTGGATGGGTCCACCCTGGACATAGCCGTGGAGAAGGCCGATCCCAGAATGGCCTCTGCCTACGAGAGGGTGGTGCTGGCAGAGATAAAGGTGCCCGAGGCCAGCACCCAGAAGGGAGTTCAGGCCTGGGAGCTAACATCCGCCATGGTGATGGGCAGGAGGATCTACCTGGACATAGATGATGTAGCCAGCCGGGATTCCTACGGCAGGCTGGTTGGGGTGGCCTATCTCTCAGGAACCCACGGGCAGCCCATAGCCAGGCCCTGCTTGAACAGGATTCTGGTGGACTCGGGCTATGCCACCCTGGTGAGGTCAACGGGCAGCGAGTTTGACCCATCGCTCTGGTGGGAATCGGCCACGTCTTCGGTGGTTCAAAAACCCTTTATGGAATGGACTAACCCGGTCAGTACCGATCCGAAGAGGTTGGGGAGGTGCCTCCTTACCCAGGCTGAGGCTGGCATCTTCAGAGAGAGCAACAAGCTGGCGGTTCAGGCCCTGGATTGGCTTAGAGGCGAGATCACATCAAGAACCTCGACGCCAACACTTTGAGTTTTTTAAAGTGTGAAAGATTCGCCAAACGAAAGGTTCTTCTGGACATTGATGTGAGGGTTCCACGATGAACGGCAGCAAGACCGCGGTGCTCATGATGAGGGAGAATCCCAACCAGGCTTCAGACCCCCACAAGATGAAGGAGCTCAGGGGCCTGGCCGAGGCTGCAGGCTACTCCGTCCTGGCCGAGGTCGCCCAGAGAAGAGGCCGAGACCACAGGTACCAGGTAGGCCGGGGCAAGATCAATGAAGCCCTGAGCTATAATCCTGATAAGCTGATCTTCTACAATCCCTTAAGCCCGGGCCAGGTTGTCACCATAAGGGGCGAGTTTCCAGTGGGGGTCATAGACCGGTTCAATCTGATACTGGAAATCTTCACCACCAGGGCCACCACCAAGGAGGCAAAGATGCAGGTGGAGCTGGCCAAGCTCACCTACGACGCCCCTCACGTGAAGCGGGCCCTATCTGCCAGAAAGCTTGGAGAGCAGCCCGGCTTTGGCGGCGCCGGAGCCTACGAGGACTTCGCCTACCGCGATATGCTGGGAAGGATTGCAAAGATAAAAGATGCCCTGAAGGACGTGGAGGCCACGGGCATGGACAGAAGGCAGAGGCGCAGGGAGCTTGGCTTTGACCTGGTGGCCCTGGCCGGCTATACCAATGCCGGCAAGAGTACCCTCCTCAACGTCCTCACTGGCGCCGAGGTCCAGGTCGAGGACCAGCCTTTCACCACCCTCACCCCCACCACCAGGGTGGTAAAGGCCGGCAAGAGAAAGATCCTCCTCACGGATACGGTAGGATTCATAGACGACCTGCCCCACTTCCTCATCAAGGCCTTCAGATCCACCCTGTCTGAAATATCCCAGGCCGACCTCGTTCTCCTGGTGGCGGATCTAAGCGACCCTCCTAAGCTCTTGAGGCGAAAGATGGCCGCCTCCCACAAGGCTTTATGGGACTGCAACTCCTCGACGCCCATAGTCACCGTCATCAATAAGGCAGATCGCCTCAATCAGAAGGAGGCAGAGGAGAGGATGGAGTTCATAAAAGATCTGGCCGCAAATCCCGTCTTGGTCTCCGCCTCCAGCAGGCAAGGGCTAGAGGAGCTCATGGACCGCATAACCAGGCGTCTATCTCCCTTGAAGGAGTTCCAGATCAGGCTTCCCTATTCAGATAAGGGCCTAAGCCAGCTCTCCAAGCTCTACCAGGCAGGGGAGATGCTGGACGTGAGGTACGAGGACGAAGTTGTGGTAAAGCTCAGGGGCAAGGCCAAGGACATAGCCCAGATCTCTGCCGCCAGGGAGTAAATCACATGGCGCAGTCCAGTATCATCAGGGAACACTTCCAGCTCAAGGAGACCATAGTCACCATCTCGGCCCTGGAGGCAGGCCATATAGAGGCTGCCAAGGTCTCCATCAGGGAGCAGAGAAGTTACCTGGAGGCCTTCATAAGGGAGGACACTTATTTCATGCTCACCCTGGAGCCCTACGACCTCCCATACCACGATGCACCCGATATCGCCAGGCAGATGATCCAGGCCACGAACGTCTTCGGCGTAGGCCCCATGGCGGCGGTGGCAGGAGTCATAGCCAAGCTTGCCCTGGAGGCTATGATGGAAAAAGGGGCGACCTATGCCGTGGTGGACAATGGCGGAGATATATCCGTACTGAACGATAGGCCTGCGATCATAGGCATCTATGCAGGGTCGTCGCCCATCAAAGACCTGGCCCTGGAGCTTCCTCCCAGAAACAAGCCCCTGGGTATCTGCACCAGCAGCGGGACTGTCGGGCCGTCCATCAGCTTTGGCTTTGCCGATGCCTCCCTGGTGATCTCTGAGGACCCGGCCTTGGCAGATGCGGCTGCCACGGCCCTTGGAAACGTCGTCAGCGCCGACGGACCCCTGGAGGACTGTTTCAAAGCGGTAGAGAAGCCAGGGATTGAGGGTGCTTTGGTCATAAGAGGCGATAAACTTGCCCTCTGGGGGGATCTACCGAAGATTATCAGGGCCAAGCTTAATCCTGATCTCATCACCAGGGCGTAAGGCCGTAAAATTTCCTACTTCAATTTGTGCGAAAGGGGAAGCGGTACGGCAAGTTCACTTTGCACTATCTTAAGGCTTTTAACATATATTTTCCAATAGGGGCTTAAAGTTTCAAAGTTAAGGTCAACTGTACGTATTAATTTAGTCTCGCGATCTCCAAGAAGTGCAGAGGGACGAGACGCCCAGGACTTTCGTCCTAGGATGTAGAGCCCTTTGCGTGCTAACTATATAATTCATCCAAGCCTACTAAATTCCCAACTGGTACACTGGTTGCTTTGCAACGTGGCTTCAGTATTTCATGCTACAGGGTTAGCCCCTCATGGACAACCACGCACATTTAGTCGCCTAGACATACAAAGAGAATCTCTGATCTAAGGAGTCTATGATGGTAGACCGATCTAGGCAGACAGAGATGTCATGGAAGGAAGCACTGACCACCCTGAAGATGCTCTGACTTGATTCGGCCAACATCAGAACCCCATAGGCTTCAGCCGTGTGAGTAGGTCAGACGCCCCCTTTTATGCATATCCTCAAGATATCGAAAAGGCTATAATGCAATTAAAATTGAGTTAATCCTTTGTGCCTTTGTGGAGGGTAATTAGGCTTTTCAGATCCAGGGATATGAAGGACGGTCTAACTCGTTATAAGCTTGCCTTCAAGCATCTCCCACGCGATCTTACCTTTCACCATGATATTCTCTTCCTATAGTGGTTTCTCACCACTATGGCCAGCATGTTGATGCTCAGGACCAGAGCCAACAGGACCAGGGCCGTACCCCAGGCCTTTCCCTCCACATCCCAGGCTCCCAGGAAGTAGATGAGATTTAGGAGATGGTAATCAAGGTTATTCACCGGCTGGAAGATGTTTGGTATAACACCGTAGATCATCTGCACCGGAGTGGCGGTGAAGGTCACGGCAGTCCACATGATGGGAGCGGTCTCACCCGAGGCCTTGGCCACGCCTATGATGATCCCAGTCAAAATCCCTGGCATGGCGGCAGGAAGAACCACCTTGATGATGGTCTGCCACTTGGAGACTCCCAAAGCCATGCTTCCCTCCCTCAGAGAGTTAGGAACGCTCTTCAAGACTTCCTGGCTGGTCAGCATGATGGTGGGGATGTTTATGAGGCCCAGTATCAGGGACCCAGAGAGCAGGGATGTGCCGAATAAGGTGACCAGAAAGGCCAGGCCGAAGAGGCCGAAGACCACCGATGGGACGCCATTCAGGACGCTCACGGCGATGGTCACCAATCGGTTCAATCTGAGGTTTCTGGAATATTCATTGAGGTAGATGGCAGCCCCTATGCCCAGGGGCGCGGAGACCAGCATGGCCCCGAGGACCATCCACAAGGAGCCTGCGATGGCCGTGCTTATGCCACCCTCCTGGCCAAGCCTTCTGTGGGGCTGGGTCAAGAACTCCCAATTGATAGCCCATATGCCCTTGTAGATGATCACAGCCAGGATGCCTCCCAGTATGAGGAGAGCTATTACCGCCGAGAGCCTGATGGCCGTAAAGATAAGCACCTCACGCCCCCTCTGGTTGTAGTTGTACATGGCCTCCAAGGACTCCTTTACCCCAAAGACCCCGGCTACTAT
>CAZKWM010000028.1:0-3825 GCA_964556405.1 uncultured Methanotrichaceae archaeon
AGATAGCTTTAAATTAGATAGCTTTAAGTTAGCCGAAAAGAAGGGTCCCTCTGGTGAGGTATATGACTAAGACCCTTCAGCTATCTTTAGCTCTCCTTGGCCTATTCCTTGGGATAGCATCGGGACAGGTCCTGAATCCCTGGTGGAGAGGCACCTACCACAGCTGGCTGTCAGAAGGATACGGCCACAGCTCCTATTACTATGGCGACAATACTTATTATACCGATGCTCCTATAGACGGTTTTACAAATTATCCACTCTATCCCTACTTCGGCAATGAATACTTCGGCGATGTTCCTTATTACTATCCTTCCTCGAGTTATTATGGCCATACTTACTATCCTTACTACCCCTATTATCCCTACTATCTCCCTGATGGCTACTATAAAGGCAGATACCAGAGCGTATACTTCGATATCCATGCATTCCCGTACCTCCAGCCCAATTGGACAACGACTGTGGATTACGCCAGGAGCGCATCGTCCTTGAGGGTTTACAATAGAGGATCGTGGAAAACGATCTAATAGAGGGCAGATCGATAAGCAGACAATTAATAAGGGAATAATCGATAGAGAAAAGATCCTTAGAGGCACCTCTGACTGGTAAGATCCATGATTATTCTTCCAGATCAGATAGGTTTAAATCCATCAGCATTTAGGAGGGTGTAACATGAAGAGATACTTAATTCCAATCATGATAATCCTTCTCGCTGGCGCTGCCAGCGGGAACATATGGCTTAATGATGAGTCGCTATACCTGATGGATACCACCCATTTCGTGACCCCTTACTTCAAGCCTGCCAATATGTCTCCTTTCGAGATCATAGATGCCCCTTACTTCGGCCTGGTTGGAGCTAACCTTGGCTCAATCCAGACGATATCTTCTGAGCAACCGGTATCCTTAGGAGGATCAGAAACCACCAGCACCAACTCTGCGACTTCGAGCACAAGCTCGGCTCCCGTGTTCATAAAGAGCACCCCGGCGGAGACCGCCCCGCCCCACGTGGATTTCAGCGGCAATCTTGAGAACAACCTTCACTACGCCGAGTCCAAGTCATCCCTGAGGGTAGGCCAGGCCTATGGAGCTGGCTGGACAAATCTGCAGAATCCATGGTTGATAAAATAGGGTCCTTTGATTCGCTATCTATCTCTGGGACTGGGCTGATATGGGCCTTGGTAACCAGGGATTTCTTTCTTTAAGGATTATCTTTTATGATCATGAATTCCTCAGGCTATGGCTTTTAAAGCTTCAGAAAAGAGAAGAATTGACAATTCATTCCGTCAATTCTCCGTTTCTATCAACCATATCCTTCCTATCTGCCCTTCACATCCATGCCATAATGGTACATGATGGATATGGCATCGGCGCATTCCTCAGGGGTTGAGAAGACCGGAATCCCTGCTTTCTCCATCTCCATCACGGCGTCCATGGCGAACTCCTTTCCTGCCACGCAGGCCGTGATGGGCTTGCCTTTGTAATCTACGTCCTTCAGAGGCTGGACATAAGTTCCCAGAATCTCGGCCTGGAGGACGACTATGAAGCTTCCCACAACCTGGCTATCGATGCCGATTTCCAGGGTCTTTCTGGTGATATCGGCGTCCATGCTGAAGGTGTAGTCCACGGGATTCAGGCCGCCGACGTACTCAGGCAGGAGATTTTTGAGCTTCTCCTTTAAAGGCGGCTCCAGGTCCGAGAGAACCATGTGGTTGTCGGTGACGGCATCGGCAGCTATGACCCCCAGAGACCCGGCATAAGTGACTATGAAAACGCCGTCCTTAGAAGGAAGAGGCTGCTTGGACATGGCCCTGGTGAGGTTGAACATGTGCTCGTAGTCCCTGGCCCTGATGACCCCGGCCTGTCTCAGAACGCCGCTGTAGATCTGGTCGTTTCCTGCCAGAGATGCTGTGTGGGATGTGACGGCCTTCTTTCCGGCCTCGGTCCTGCCCGACTTGAGGGCGATGACTGGCTTCTCCCTGGTAACCTTCCTGGCCACGTCCACGAACCGCCTCCCACCCTTGACCGACTCCAGGTACATGCATATGACGTTGACATTGGGGTCCCGGCTTACGGCATACAGCATGTCGGTCTCATTGATGTCAAGCTTATTGCCTATGGTGGCCACGATTCCGAAGTCCATGATGTGGCGAAGGCCCCACAGCATTCCCGCAGCACAGACGCCCGCCTGGGAAACGAGACCGATATTTCCCTTGCCCAGCTGGTCCACGATACCTATGGACTGGACCATGCTGCTATGGGTATTAATGATCCCCGAGCAATTGGGTCCAAGGAGCCTGGCACCGTAAGGAGCGGCTATGGCCTTCATCTGAGACTCAATGTCGCGTCCTGCCTCGCCCATCTCGGCAAAGCCCGCCGACTCAACCACCACGTACTTGATGCCGCAGTCGCAGCATTCCTTGACCACCTCGGGGGTCATGTTGGCGTTGACCAGGACTATGGCCACGTCTATGGGCTCTTCGACTGCGCTTATCCTTGGATAGGCCTTGATGCCATGGATCTCTTTGGCCTTAGGATTGATTGGATACAGCTTACCTGGGAATCCGTGGCTTACCAGATTAGAGAAGACGTTCCACCCGAGCTTTCCTGGAGTGCCCGAGGCTCCGATAACCGCCACGCTCTTGGGGTAGAATAGGTCGTGTAAATCCTCATTTCCTCCGGCCTCCACCTGGACCTGGGCCTGGCAATCCTCGACAGTGGGAACCTCTCCCAGGATGATCCTGGCATCCACTACTTTATAGCCCTCGGGGTAGAGGAATACGGGGTTCAAATCCATCTCTGCGATCTCAGGGTTCTTCACCACCAGATCGGAGATGCCCAGAAGAAGCTTCTTTAAGGCCGGAATATCGGCCGACTTTCCCCTATAGCCCTTGAGGATAGCATAGCCATGGATCTCCTCTATCATATCCTGTGCATCGTCCCCGGTGATGGGAACGGACCTGAAGGAGACGTCCTTTAGCACCTCCACGAAGATGCCGCCCAGGCCGAACATGAGCATGGGCCCGAAGGTGGCATCTCTGGCCACGCCGATGATGGCCTCGGTGCCGGGTTTGGCCATCTCCTGGACGGCGATTCCTACCAGGCACTTGTCCTTGAAGGCCTCGGTCATCTCCCGGAAGGCTTTTCTTACCTGGCCCTCGTCTTCGACGTTCAGCCTCACCCCCCCGAGGTCAGATTTATGGACGACCTCTGGAGAGAGGACCTTCATGACTGCCGGGGTGCCCAAAGAGCGAAAGATCCCAATCGCCTCTTCCTCACACATGGCATATGACGTGCCAGTAGTGATTATTCCAAAGCCTTCCAGGATGGATTTGGCCTCGTTCTCCATCAGACAGGACCTGCCCTCACGGCGGGCCCTTTGTGCCACCTTATTGAACTGCTCTGCCATTTTGATTCCAGATCGCTTATCCTGTGTGTCTCGTTGATCCTATCACCAGACGGGCTGCGTCTAACTGAAATTGGCCCTGAAGTCATTGGGTCAGCCTTATTTTGAGGATGCTTGAGCGGCATGAGATTAAGGCTTTTACGCCAGAAATTATGATAATTAATCTTTTGACATAGGGCTTTTCATTTATGCTAAGTAGATCTGAGGCTCGAAGATTATCTACGCCTTCCTGGATCCGATGAACTTGATAACATATGCTTTCTGGAAATTCCCTCGAAGATGGGTTAGTGGTAGCCTATTCGGCGACTGAGCGCAGCCATAAGCTTCAAAGCACTGCCCAATGCATCGACCTTGGATATTATCGCTTTCTTCTCTTTTACCCAAATATCCTTTTGCCTTGACAACAATTGTTTTATTGAAGGCGA
>CAZKWM010000028.1:3925-15369 GCA_964556405.1 uncultured Methanotrichaceae archaeon
AACATGGCAAATTACTGTCCAAAGCGATGAGCTTATCTCAGATCAGCCCCTTTATTTTAACATGGACAGAGAGATCGTCAAGATCACCCTCGAAAAAGAACCCACGGTTAAAAACCCCGTTCTAATAGAAGGGTTTCCCGGTATTGGGCTTGTAGGAAACATAGCCAGCCAGTACATAGTAAATGAGCTCAACATGACCTACCTTGGGGCCATGAGCTCCAGGTACTTCCCGCCTTTAGCGGTCCTCCTGGGCGGCATAGTGAACATGCCCGTCAGGATCTACGAGGATGCAGGCAAGAGCCTGGTGGTGGTGACCTCCGACATACCGGTCCATCCCCTGGTCTCCTACGACGTAGGCAGGGAGGTAGTGAACTGGGCCCAGTCCATCAACGCCAAGGAGGTGGTCTGCATGGCAGGCATCACCATCATGGGAGAGCAGCACAGGGTCTTTGGAGCCGTGAGCAGGAATGACCTCCTGGATAGGCTCAAGGATAAGGCCGAGATCTTCGAGCTTGGGACCATTACTGGCATCACCGGTAGTATAATGAACGAGTGCAGGCTTAGAAACGTCCCTGCCATTTGCCTCCTGGGAGAGACAGCCAGCGCCGAGCCGGACCCGAGGGCTGCCATTGCGGCAGTGGAGACTCTTAATAAGATCTATGACCTGGGCGTGAGCACGGCCAAGCTCTCCGAGCAGGCTGACCAGATAGAGGTCCAGATGCACCAGCTTGCCCAGCAGCTCAAGTCGGCGACACCTGAAGAGCAGTCGCTCCAGCAGCTACCCAAGGAGTTCCCGATGTACGGGTGATCTTTATGATGTACATTACTTTAACGGGTATTTCCGGGCGGGTGATGAGGGATCTCCTCGCCAACAGGGTTAGGACTATTGAGATCAGGAGCCCCCAGAACTTTCTGGCCATGATCGAAGCCAAACCCGGGGATAGGCTCTTTCTAACCGAGGCCAGTTCCCAGGACATAGTGGCGGGAACCAACGGCCTTATCACAAGCATCATGGGCATAGAGATCATCACCCACAGGACCGTCCAGTCAGGGGAAGATTTCTATGAAGAGAGGGAAGCCATGGCTGCCAGGGCCCAGCTCCACTTGGAGGCCGTGGGAAGGGTCAGAAGGCCTGGGACCATAGTGATTGGAGAGTCCCTCAAGATCGATGTGGACGAGGTCAGGTACTGCAACGCCCGCTGATGTGCTGTAGAAGGAATAGGGAAGGTAATGGTTGGCGGAATGGAGATCAACGTAGAGACAATGGCCTCAGATGCTCAATCCTTCAAGGGCGGCCTTCATCTCCTCCAGCTTCATGGGCTTGGTAATGTAGCAGTCCATACCCACCTCCATGCACCTCTCCCTGCCACACTCCAGGGGCGGCAGGCGGTGATGGCCAAGATCTTGACCTTCATATCAGGCCACCTGGCCCTTATATTCCTTGCAGCCTCCAGGCCGTTGGCGGCAATGTCGGCCCCGTAGCCCAGGTCAGGTCGGCAGTCCTCTCCTGGACCTTCTTCTCCAGGTCGTCTCGGGCCTTGATAAGCGCCTCCTCGGCCTTCTTGTGGTAGGTAATATCCCTGACGCGGGCACAAAAGACGAGGCATGGATGGGTGGATATGACCTCTTCCGGGGAGATTTCTTCATCCCTTCCTTCCAGGGATCTCCAGAGATCACGAAGATCGACAGCCGGCTGAAGCGGTAATCTACTCCGTCTTTAGAAGGGGACGGCTTCTAAAGCCTCTTCAAATCGCTGATCCTTTCCCCTATATCATATACCCTTCAGATGCCTTGATAGAGAGGGAATTTAAACCCAAGTTTCTCCTCCGGGAAAGGGGATGAGCTAGGATACATAATATCTCTTTCGCGCTAACACACAGGGCTTGCGGGATAATTCGCCTGCCGTGGGCTATTCTCAAGTGCATCATCGGTCATGATGATATTAGCTCCAAGGATCAGTCTCCGTAGTTCGTCCTGACAAAGCATAGCTTTTTCCATGCCGTTGACAACTCACATTCGTGAAGGTCCTCCTAGTTACCGGAAGGCTGGCCGAAGGCCTGGTCAAAGAGTCTGCCCAGGGCTTTGATCAGGATGCCGATGTCCTTGCCCTGGATACCGATGTAGCAGCCTTCATCACCCCTGAAATGCTCCTTCGGGCTGACCCAAAAGGCTATGATCTGATTCTGGTTCCCGGAGCTGTGACCACCGACTTTAGCTGGGCCGAGAAGATCCTCGGGTCCAGGATAAGGCTTGGACCCAAGCACTCCGCCGATCTTGGCTTTGTGCTTAAACACCTCGGAGATGCGGAGCTTTCCAGGACCATCCCCGCCTGCGTCCTTATGGAGAAGTCGATGGCAAGAAACGCACTGTCTCATATAGATGCGATAGAGGCTAGGGCCAAACCTGCCCTAACCATCAGGGGCATCAAGGTTGGCGGGGAGTCCAGGATGAAGGTCCTGGCCGAGGTGGTGGATGCCCCAAGGCTCAGCCCTGAAAGGCTTGCTGAGAAGGTGAGGTACTTCCAGGATCAGGGCGCCGACATGGTGGACCTGGGGCTGCCACTGGATTGCGCTCCTCAAGATGTCGCAAAGGCCGTAAAAACTGCCAGGGAGGCCACGGATCTTCCCTTGAGCGTAGACACGGTTCTGCCGGAGCTTATTCTGGAGGGGCTGACGGCGGGGGTGGATATGGTCCTGAGCCTCAACGGGAAAAATATCCCCCTGGTGGGGAAGGCCGTGGCCTCCTGCGGCGTGCCTGCGGTCATCATCCCCGGACCTGGCAGCCTTGAGGAAAACCTGGAGGCAGCAGAGGCTTTAGGGATAAAGGTCATAGCCGATCCGGTCCTGAACCCTCCTCTTCAGGGCCTGGCGGCCTCTATGGAAGGCTACACCGAGCTTAGGAGTAGGAGGCCCCAGATACCCTTATTTTTTGGCGTGGGAAATGTAACTGAGCTAATAGATGCCGACTCAGCGGGTGCCAATGCCCTCCTGGCGGCATTGGGGGCCGAGGTCTCTGCGAGCATCCTTTTTACCCCCGAGTACAGCGAGAAGGCCAGAGGAAGCGTAAGAGAGCTTAAGATCGCCTCGGAGATGATGCTCCTGGCCAAAGAAAGGAGAACTCCTCCCAAGGATCTGGGGCTAGACCTTCTGGTTCTGAAGGAGAAGAGGAGAAAGGTTCTCCCTCCATCTCTTAAGCCACAAAGGTCCCTGGAGGCTTCTTATGATCATGCCTGGCAGGAAGACCCTGCGGGAAGCTTTGAAATTCTCCTGGATGGGGAAAAAATTCTGGCCAGAGGCTGCGGGACCCAGGTGAAAGGCATCAGCGCCAGAGATATACTGAACACCCTGATAGACATGGGCATGGTCACCAGACTCGACCACGTCGGCTACCTGGGCCAGGAGCTGGAGAAGGCCGAGATCGCTTTAGCTTTGGGCAGGAGCTACGTCCAGGATGAGCCCCTATTCCCTGGAAAAGTTCTTAAATAGCATAGTCTCTCCATTGATCCGGATGAAACGGAAGGAAGCCTTCGCCATTTTTGTAGGGGCGATTATGGTCCTCTCGGCCTTTGCAGGGTTCGCCTTCAGGGGCGGTGGGGAGGGCAATGTGACCATTGCAGCGGCACCGACATCTTTGGACGCCTTTGGTATGCAGGGCAGGCTTGTGGACTGGAGCTTCGATAGTCTGGAGGATGCCCTCAAGATGTCCCCGGAGAGCACAGTCTCAGCCTACTGGATAGACCTGGATAGATCGGACAACCTGACCGACTCGGCCAAGGCCGGCCTTCCCAAGTCCTATGGGTTGGAGTTCGGAGATAGGCCAGGCCAGCTATACCCCAATAAGGTTAAGAAGCTCGCTGTTTCCTACTTCAACAACAGCCTCGTCGAGTTCCACTGGATAACTCCCTTCCAGATAGGATACGACGGTTTAGTGGTGCCTTACCAGGACTATATGATCATACCCAGCGCCGCCAATATGGGCTTGGTGGCTGGAAAGCCCATGCTCTTCGGGCCCCAGAGCTCCCTAAAGAGCATCGTGGATGTCGTTGCCGGAGGCCTGCCCACCGATAAGTTCACCTTGCCCGTAGGCGAGAAGGCGGATCTTCAAGTGGCATATCTGGGCGGCGTAGCCAAAGCACCCCTGGGCGGCGGCTACAAGGAGTTCTACCTGGGAGCGAATGACCTTGGGACAGGCTACTCCCTGGATGCCAAGTATCTGGACCTGGGCGCAAGCGGGCAGAAGATCAAGGATATCTCTACCAAGCTCGGCCTCAACACCACCACCGAGTTCGGCGTAACCGAGCTTAAGGGAACCATCGATAGGGACAAGCTGAAGGATGCTCTGACGTCCTTCACCGCACCCTAGCGCAATCTTTTTAAGATAGAAATTTAAGCTCTTAAAGTCCGAGAGCACTTTTGCGATGAATGATGATGGGCTCTCATAAGCCCTGAAGGAGAAGTTAAGTCATGGCTAGACCGATATACGTTAGATTTGATGTTCCGCCGGAGCTGGCTTCGAAGTCCCTGGAGGCCCTCGAGCTGGCCCGCGATACTGGCAGGATCAAGAAGGGGACCAACGAAGCCACTAAGGCCATAGAGAGAGGCATCGCCCGCCTGGTTATCATCGGCGAGGATGTTCAGCCCCCTGAGATCGTAGCCCACATACCCCCCCTCTGCGAGGAGAAGAAGACTCCCTACATATACGTCAAGAAGCAGAGCGAGATTGGTGCAGCCTCTGGCCTGGGCGTCAAGAGCGCTGCAGCAGCCATAGTCGAGCCTGGTAAGGGCAAGGAAATCGTGGACGACGTCGTCCAGAAGGTTCAGGCCCTCAGGGCCTGAGGTGAGTCCAGATGGCAGAGGATAACGGCGTACCGGCTGAGGTCATTGAGGTCATAGGCGTCACCGGGATGCACGGAGAGGCCACCCAGATCAAGTGCAGGATCCTGGAAGGCAACAACAAGGGCAGAATCATCACCAGGAACTGCATGGGCCCCATCAGGATGGGAGACGTCCTGATGCTTCTGGAGACCGCCAGAGAGGCCAAGAAGCTCACCAGCAGGTGAAGCTGATGGAAGAGAGACGGTGTACCTTCTGTAATAAGGTCATAGAGCCAGGAACCGGTAAGCTCTATGCCAAGAAAGATGGGACTATCTACTACTTCTGCTCCACCAAGTGTGAGAACAACGTGGACCTGGGCAGGGTAACTAGGCGCGTCAAGTGGGCTAGGAAGGGTAAGGGGGCTTAGGGTACGGCCCAGAAGCTTCCCGTAGAGAGAACATACGTAATGGTCAAGCCCGATGGGGTCCAGAGGGGCCTCATCGGTCAGATCCTAGAGCGCATAGAGAAAAAAGGCTTCAAGATCATGGCCATGAAGCTGGTGGTCATACCAAGGGAGAAGGCTGAAGAGCACTACGCTGAGCACAAGGGCAAGCCCTTCTTCAAGGACTTGGTCGATTTCATAACCTCAGGACCCTCGGTCTCCATAGTTGTGGAGGGCAAGGGAGCCATTGCGGCTATGAGGAAGATGAACGGCGCCACCAATCCGGCCGAGGCCACACCCGGGACCATTAGGGGCGATCTTGGCATCGAGACCGGAAGGAATGTGGTTCACGGCTCTGACTCTCCGGCTTCGGCAGCCAGAGAGATAGGGATTCACTTCGGCCCCTCTGAGCTTTTAGACTATAAGAGGATTGACGAGGCCTGGCTTTACGAGTGAGGGCCTCCAATACCTTCCTTTAGCAGAATTTAAATTCTAAAAAATAAAACGCTATTTTATCATTCAAGGGCGAGTGCTTATGCAGAAGTCTAAGAAGGGCGGCAAGGCCCAAACAACCTCTGACTCAAACCTTAGAACCCCCATAGTGGTGGTTATGGGGCATGTGGACCACGGCAAGACCTCCTTGCTGGACAAGATCAGAGGTACGGCGGTTGTGGACCTGGAGGCAGGAGCCATAACCCAGCACATAGGGGCAACGGAGGTTCCCCTCCACGTCATTAAGGACTTCTGCGGGGCCATATCAGCCGCGGCTCAGGTTCCCGGGCTCCTCTTCATAGATACGCCGGGCCACCACGCCTTCACGTCCCTGCGCAGCCGAGGCGGATCTCTTGCTGATCTTGCGGTCCTCATAGTGGATATAAATGAAGGATTCCAGCCTCAGACGATAGAGTCCCTCCAGATCCTCAAGAAATACAAGACGCCCTTCGTGGTCGCCGCCAATAAGATCGACAGGATAGCTGGCTGGCGACCGGTAGATAACGCACCTCTGGCTAAGGCCCTCAAATCCCAGAACGAGAGAGTCATAAGCGATATGGATACCAGGATCTACGACCTGGTGGGAGAGCTTTACAAGTATGGCTTCTCTGCAGACAGGTATGACAGGATCACCGACTTCACCAAGACCATAGGCATAGTACCTATAAGTGCCCTCACCGGCGAGGGAGTTCCCGATCTTCTCATGCTCCAGGTAGGCCTGGCTCAGAAGTTTCTGAAGGACAGCCTCAAGATAGCTTCGACGGGTGCTGGTGTAGGGACGATACTGGAGGTCAAGGAAGAAAGGGGCCTCGGCACCACCCTGGATGTCATCCTCTATAGTGGAGAGCTCAAGGTCGGGGACACCGTGGTGGTGGGAACGGCCAAGGAGCCCATAATCACCAAGATCAGAGCTTTGCTGAAGCCCAAGCCCCTGACGGAGATCAGGAGCGACGAGAAGTTCCTGCCCGTAAAGAAGGTCGTGGCGGCTAGCGGAGTCAAGGTCTCGGGACCGAAGCTTGAGAACGCCCTGGCGGGATCGACCTTGAGGGTCGCCAACTCCCCAGAGGAGGCCGAGGCCCTGGCCAAGGAGATGAGGTCTGAGCTGGAGGCGGTGAGGATTGAGACCGAAACCTTCGGCATAGTTCTAAAAACCGATACGGTAGGATCCCTGGAGGCTCTCATTGGCGAGTTCAAGGCCAAGGGTGTGCCCATACAGTACGCGGATGTGGGGCCCGTCACCCGCAGGGACGTCATCAGGGCCGCCTCGGTCAAGGAGAAGGACCCACTTCATGCGGCCATCCTGGCCTTCAATGTAAATATATTGCCCGATGCACTCTCCGAGATTGAGAAGACTGGGGCCCCGGTATTCCACAGCGATATTATCTACTCCCTCATGGAAAACTACGAGGACTGGATTGAGGAGCAGAAGATGAAGATGGAGCAGGAGAGGCTGGAGGCAGTAATAAGGCCCGGGGCCGTAAGGCTTCTGCCTGACTGCGTCTTTCGCCAGTCCAAGCCTGCCATCGTCGGCGTCCAGGTGATAGGTGGGGTCATAAGGACACATGTTTCCCTGATCAGGGAGGATGGCGCCGTGGTCGGCGTCGTCAAGGGCATCCAGGCGCATAACGAGAACGTCGGGTCTGCAACTGTAGGCCAGGAAGTGGCCGTAGCCATAGACGGGCCGACGGTCGGACGCCAGGTCCACGAGGGTGATATCCTTTACGTGAACCTTCCAGAGAGGCACTCCCGAATAGTGGAGCAGGAGCTTTTGCCCAGGCTCTCCCAGGATGATAAGGAGACCTTTGAGGGGTTCATAAATATCAAGCGCAAGAAGGACCCCTTCTGGGGCCGGTAGATTTTATCTAATTTAAAGAAATCCAAAGGTTTCTAGCCTATCTCCTCTTCAGCAGGCGCATCTACATTGATGGCATCTATGCCAGCATCATTTATTTAGCTCATAGTCCAATATGTTCTAGGAATGACCGAAGGGATAATGGCTATCAACGATATGTTGGAAGGCATCCTGGTACCGTTTCTGGTCGTGAGCTTGGCCGAGATAGGAGATAAGACCCAGCTATCAGTCCTCCTCCTGGATTCTAGGACCAACAAATACTTTCATCTCCTCCTGGGAGTGTTCCTGGCTTTTCTTTTGGTCGACGGCATTGCCATACTGGTCGGATCTTGGATAACCACCACGGTGCCTATAAACACCTTGAAACTCGTCTCAGCCGCGATCTTCGTCACCTTCGGCATCCTTATCCTCCAGGGCGTGGCTGAGGAAGCTGAAGGAAAGTTCGCCTCAGGAAATCCCTTTGTATCCGGCTTCTCCATTATATTCATCTCTGAGTGTGGCGACAAGACTCAGATCGCCCTCAGCCCTCTTTTCCACGGAGTACAATCCCTGGCGGGTACCTTATAGGTACCATGAGCGCTCTGGCCCTCCTCTCTATCCTGGCTATCTATCTGGGCAAATTCATATCAGGCCGCATCGATAGAAAGGTCATAACCAGGGTGGAGGGCATTGCCTTCATCCTCATAGGCATCTCCTTTGCCCGCCCCGCCCTGGGCACCTCTGCGTTTGCCGGATTTGTTTAACGAAATTTACGTCACAAGCAGAATCTATTTGTACCCAAGGCATCAATATAAAAGCGCTTTGGAAGCAGTTCCGCGGAGGACACGTACCATTGATTAGCAGCGATCAGCTCCTCTGGTCGGCCTTTGTGGCCGTGGTTTTTCTCTTGCTTGCTCTGGATCTGGGCGTTTTTCACAAAAAATCCCACGTGATTGGCCTTAGGGAAGCCATGATCTGGAGTGCAGTGTTGCTCCTGGTGGCTGCAGCCTTCAATCTGGTAATTTACTTCTGGATGGGCTCGGAGAAGGCCCTGGAGTTCACGGCCAGCTATTTGGTTGAAAGGTCTTTGAGCATTGACAACCTCTTCGTCTTCCTCCTCATCTTCACCTACTTCAAGGTCCCTTCCATTTACCAGTACAGGGTCCTCTTCTGGGGAATCCTGGCAGCTCTGGTGCTGCGGGGAATCTTCATCATAGGCGGTATAGCCCTCATAGATAACTTCCACGGGATCATTTACGTCTTCGGGGCCTTCTTAATTTACACAGGGATGAAGATCTCTTTAAAAAAGGAGGGCGATGATAAGAATCTGAGCAATAACAGGGTGCTCAAGCTTTGCAATCGTTTCCTTCCCATGACCGATAAGTATGACGGTGGGAAGTTCTTCACTAGGGAGATGGGAAGGTTGGTGGCCACTCCCCTATTCGCCGTCCTTCTGGTGGTGGAGACCTCGGACCTGATCTTTGCCATAGATTCGGTCCCTGCCGTTCTTGGTATCACCCTCGATCCCTTCATAGCTTACTCATCCAATATCTTTGCCATCTTGGGCCTGAGAGCTCTCTATTTCGCCCTGGCAGGGTGCATGCTGATGTTCCGCTATCTCAATCAGGGCATTACTCTGATACTGATCTTCATTGGGGTAAAGATGCTGATCTCCAGGATCTACGAGATTCCAGTCTTTGTAGCCCTGGGAATGATCGCCCTGATCCTGACGGTGTCCATCCTACTTTCGATTGCTTTTCCCAAGAAGGATGGGAGCCAGGGATAGATTGATAGACATTATAATCCAATCAACCATTACCTATAGCCCTATAGCCCTGGTGGAAATGTCCTACGCTTGCGGGGTTATGGGCAGCCCACACGATGCGTGAGCACATCCGTGATCGCCGTGCGAGATCACCAGGCGCCAGGCTTACTAAAAGTAAGCTTTTGCTATTAGCAGCGTTATCAGTTGCGTTAATTTACAGCAATCAGTTACACTTCTAGATTTGGATTGGAAATGCTTAAAAAATAGCCTCACGCCTCGCAGAACACATTAGGCGTAGAGGTGACATTGAAGAAGGTCTTGGAGATGCCGCCAGGATATACCACCTTCAGCCTGGAGATCCTCGATCCCAAGGGCTTTGAGTCAAAGAGGTAATAGCCACGAGTATTCCTACCCGCATCTCTAATTATGAAAGCGGCGCTGTATGGATCGGCCCTCATAACTTTAGCATCTCCGAAGCTCTTGAAGACAGATGCCAGCTCCGGCTCTATGTTGTTACATCCCAGGGCCAGCACGTAGAGATAAGCAAAGGAGCTTAAGGTGTAGTTCATCTCCACGAGGGCATCGCCCCTGATCAGGGACATGGTGACGTCATCGACTGTGAGATAGTTCTCCAGGGCAGAAGACGGCATGGATATCGCTGCCATGGACAGCAGAGATATCGCCATTAGTGATGTCGGAAAGAGGGGACTTAGACCTTTCATTTCAAACCCTCTGATTCATTAACACCGGCGCTATCAGCAGCATTAGGAAAGTTGCCACGAAGGCCAGGAATATGAGCTGCTGTCGCCTCTTCGCCGACTTGTACTTGTATTCGCACAGCTCATCGCAGAAGCTTTGATCTCCAGGTATGGCTGCACCGCACACTACACAGTGCTTATGGGGGGGGACGCTAGCCTGGGGGCTCATATTAATCATTCCATGTATCCGGAATAGATAAGTCTTTTCACGGAACTGGAGGATTTGAGTACGTGGGGAATTATTTGCTAATGGTACGTAGATTGTGTATTATATGTAGATGATGTTAGTTCATAAATTCAATTGAGCCTTAGCAGGCATGGAAAGGGATGATAGCTTTAGCATCGATGAAAGCGTAGTGAGATTCTCAGACTTACGAAAAATGTGATGTGTAGCTGCCGCTCCATACATTATCTCCGAAGGTTGCGGTGGGACTTCCCCAAAAAGTCGCATCATCGTCCATGTGACGTAGAGATTGCGCCTGAAATTATCACGGATCGTGTCCATCGATAAGTTTTTCGTCAATCCTTCAAAGCGCAAGGGCCTGATAAAATGGGTCTGCTGGGGGTTATCCGCGTTAGGGATCATCTGAAATTCCGAATACTTAAATAGCAAATCCAATCGCATATTCCAGGGTATTTCTTCCCTTTCCGTCTCTGGCTTAGCCATCAATTTACCATGATGCTCCTTACCTAATTGGATACCTGAAGCGATAAGAACTAAATCATCTCGCTCTTTGTGGAAAAATTACGTCTGTAAAACGCCCTGAACCCAGTGGAGATTCTATTTGGAGATATTTGGAGATGAAGGTGAGCATTATCATCTGGTATTTTATCCCTTAGAATACCTTTTTGTGTTAACAAATATTTTGTTTTTCTTACAAATTCGTCAAATTATCGTCTCGTCATACTAATTAGGGATAAAATACGCGTATTAATACATTAGTTTTACCCGTAATTTTGAAAAGCGAAAAGGCGCCTCTTTGTTCAAAAGTAGCTAAAAGCTGGATTTATAATTAATAATAAGCTATTAACGCGACATGATGCTCGTCACCCTCGTCGCAACAACGAGTTTGAGCATGAGAGTTCACAAGGTAGCTTAAAAACGAACCTTTATATAATAACAATTGTTACCACAAGAGATTAAAGACCAAAACCCGTAGTGCCTAATAGATGCTCACTCCTAAGGACCTGAAAAGATACGACCGACAGATAAAACCGCTAGGCTTAGCCGGCCAGGAAAATCTCAAAAGAGCCAAGGTATTCATAGCCGGAGCCGGAGGCTTAGGATCTCCCATCTCCATCTACTTGACAGCCGCAGGCATAGGCTCCATAACCCTGGTCG
>CAZKWM010000029.1:0-15218 GCA_964556405.1 uncultured Methanotrichaceae archaeon
GGATCAAGACTCCCAAGGTCGTGGTGCTCATCTTCAGCTCGGGAAAGCTGGTTGTTACCGGCGGCAAGTCACCTGCGGAGTGCGAGGAAGGGGTAAAGATCGTCAGGCAGCAGCTGGAGAACATGGGATTGCTTTGATCCCCTAAAACAATTTTACATTTTTATAATTGATACTTAAAACCCATTTATTACAATTACTTGCCATAACAATCGCCATGATTGCCTGCCATAATCACTTACCATAACGGCTCGCCACGATATTAGCCGCATAACTAAAGGCTGCCAGGACATTCTCTTCCTCCAAGCCGTATTCCTCAGCTACCTGATCAACATCCATGCATCCAGCATGATATCCAAGTATGACCTCTACAGGAACCCTCGTTCCCTTTATGAGGGTTTTCCATGCCCAATCTCGGTGTCTATGATCCCTCTGCTCTCAGACGTCTTATATCAACATTCGATAATCCTGCAAAGATTAAAACTCCGATGCCATGATTCGAGAACCAATTTTGTAGATCGATCAATACCTTTAATAGTTGCTTTATCTATCCGATTGAATCGCTTACCATTAACGTATCGATCGGACGGTAAGATATCCAAGGCGACAGAAGAGATTTAGGTGGCAGATTTCTCAGAAGATCTTCTATATAACCTTACAGAGACCCAAAAGGAAGCCATATTACATCGATGACATATTCCTCTATGCCATGGTCGCCGATAAAGCGGCACGTGAAGCCAGATCCACCGATATACTCGCCGACAACTGTGTGGAAGAGGGACCGATAACCGAGCTTAGAGAGGAGATACTATAGAAGAAGTTAGAGCTCATAGGTGATACGAAAAGCCTTATACTGCGCTATATCGGCTATGATCACATCGGCTACGAGGGGCTTCGTGCGCCCCACTAACCTACTTATATCCCAGGATACACCATCTACCAGCATATGCCCAGCGACGAGGAGATGGCCAGGATAGAGAACTGGCTTAACGAGGAGAAGATCCCCTTTAACAAAGTGTCCAACGAGAACACTCAATTTCACCTTCTGATCACCCTGGACAACGCAAAGCTGGAGGCCTTCACTCCCAAGGTCCACCCAGAGAGGCTAATCATCGGCGGAAAGATCAACGTGAGCGACCTCGACCAGCAGAAGCTGGCCTCCATGGAGGAGGGTATAAAGGCCGAGTTCATGACCGGCTTAAATATTGGCCTTCTCCAGATGCAGGTCTTTGTCAACCTGGTGGGAAATCCCCAGGGAAGCCCCCTGGAAGCCATAATAACCGAGAGCCATGCCTTCTACGACGACCTCAATAAAACCACCTTCATAGACAAGATCTTTGCAGTGAAACGGGCTGTGATGTTCACCCAGTTCGCCTTCTCCAGGCTGTCGGGCGTTCCTGGAAAGGTAACTCAGCCAGCACCGGGCAGCCAGTCCCAGTTAGCAGGTTATATCTGAGAGAGATCTAAGTAAACGGCAAAGTGCATACGATAGTACCCCTAGCATCCAATCCTATTTTTTAACCAAGCCATAGATTCCACTGGCTCTTCTGACCATCTGGCCTTATAGATCCTGAAGAGACCAGAAGGATCTTCGAGGTAAATCCCGCCTCTCAAAAGATCCTGGGATAGACGACAGAGGAGGATCTCTAGCTCCATCTGTACGATATAACCGCCCACGACAGAGGAGAGCATAGAGGTCGACATCCAGCACATCAAGGATGGGATACATTAAAACACGCCTTTCCAAATGGAGAAGATAGGAAAATCTCTATAAATTTCCACCTAGAGGGAGATAAAGTTATGCTGTCAATCAGAGATAACGGGAAAGGGCTTCCTGACGGCTTTGACATACAGAAGGTTAGATTCATGGGATCGATACTGGTCTCTAATCTGGTAAAGCAGCTTAAGGGATGCATCGATATAAACTGCCTAAGCAGGACCGAATTTAATATAACCTTTCTGATCTAGCCTGAGATATAAGATATATAGAGCTAGATATGAAAAAGTTAGATGAAAAACTTCGATAAAAATTGGATAAATGGTGCCTCAGGGCACAAATCCCAAGGCTCAAGCGCACGAATATTGTTCCTCCAGCCATTTAGCTATTTCCTCCAGAGGCAAGCTCTCCTGGGTTCCGCGCTTCATATCCCTTAAGGTAAGCTTTCCCGAGTCCAGCTCATTCATTCCCACTAGGATCACGTACTCGGCCCCGAGGTTTGCGGCGTTCTTCATCTGAGCCCCAAAGCCCCGCCCCATGACGTCTATCACCAGGGGTATCTTCTCCCTGAGGTCCATGGCGATCCTCACCGCCTCCTTCTTCACATCTGGGGTGTAGACCAGGACCGCAGGGGATTTCCTTTTGGCATCAAGCTGAACGATCTCTATTATTCTGTCAAAGCCCAGGCCAAAGCCTGTGGAGGAGGTTTCGGTCCCCCCAAAGAGTCTGCAAAGCTCGTAGGTTCCTCCGCCGCAGATCTGGCGCTGGGCACCCAGATCCTGGGCGTAGATCTCGAAGACCGTTCCCGAGTAGTACTCAAGGCCCCTGACGATCTCGAAGTCCACGGTGTAGTTTACACCATAGGAGTCCAGGAGCTCGACAGTCTGCCTGAACTCATCCAGCCCAAGCTCTGCTGCCACCTCCCTTCCAGCCCTGGCAGTCCTGCCACCTTCAGATGAAGATGGAGAGGCTGTGACACGGCTGGGTTCAGCGCCACTGGGAGATGCCATGCACGGAGCAAGCGCCTCAGAGGCCCCCAGGTCCTCGGCGATGCTGAAGGCCTTATCCAAAGCATCCTTGCCCTTGAGGTTTATGAGCTCCATTAAGCCCAGGCCATCAGCTCCGATCTCCTTAAGGTACGCCTCCAGGTTTTCCCTCTCTTTCTTATCGATCATCCTCAGGACCTGGGGGCTGTGCTCCGGGGCGATCCTGGCCAGGATGGCCCTTATGAGCCCCAGGTATCCAACGTGGATCTCGCCTGAGACGTTGACGCTCCTTAGAATCTGATCTGCGAGGGCTATGGCCTCGGCCTCGGAGTCGGGCTTGTTTCCTCCTATGATCTCCGCCCCAAGCTGCCAGAACTCCCTGAACCTGCCCCTCTGGGGCCTTTCATACCTAAAGCAGTTGCCGAAATAGTAGAGCCGGAGGGGCTTGGCAACGTTTTGGAGCTCGTTTACGTACATGCGCATAACGGGCGCCGTCAGCTCCGGTCTCAGGGCCAGGTCCCTTCCGCCCTTGTCCTTGAAGCTGTAGATCTCCTCTATCACCGATGGCCCTGATTTCAGGGTGAAAAGCTCCAGGTGCTCGAAGGTGGGGGTTGATATCTCCTGATAACCCCAGCGCTCCAGCACCCCCTGCATGATCTTCCGGGCTGTGCTCCTGGTCCAGGCGTCCTCTGGCAGGAAGTCCCGGGTGCCCCTGGGTCTCTGGATGGTCATACCAGGGGAGCATATCGCAAAATGCCCTTATACTTTGTGCACGTATTCACGCGGGATGAGAAGAGAGATGGCCGCAGCCGCCGTCATCCTGGGCCTCATGATCCTACCTGCGATAGTGACGCTTGGCCCAAACCCGGACCATGCCCAGTATGGCGGCGTCTTGATGATAGGCCCTATACCCATCATATTCAGCTCCAGCCCCCAGACGGCCCTGATCTCTATAGCTTCCGCTCTGGCCTTGATGATCATAAGCTTCCTTCTCCTGCGCAGCCTCGCCCGCCCTTCGGCGCCATGCTGGAAGGGACAAAAGGATTGGCCTGAGCCTGGAGATCTATCCAAAGAAGGGCTAAAGGATTACGTGGGTAAAAAGAGAGGAATAGAAGTAAACGGAGGCGCTGTCGTGATGATAGGCCCCATACCCATAATCTTGGGATCGGACCCCAGGACAGCGCAGATCCTGATGCTTATGGCCCTGGTCTTGATGCTGATGTGGTTCGTTACGCTTATCCATTAGACCTCTGACCTTGGCCATTAAATATCGGCCTTTTGTCCTCTTCCTTTAGATTTCATCCTTCCAAAGGATCCCGAATACATCACAGATCGCCGCAGGGCTTTAAGGCCAACTTGGGCTTGGCGGGCTGGGCATTGGGGCAAGTCCCAGTGGTGCAGGCCACGGAGAAAGGGAAGCTCCTGCCCAGGACTTCCTCGCACTTCATCTGGGTGCAATTGGGGCAGAGGTTCTCCACGCACTTGTTGGAGTACTCGTAGCAGAACTTATCGCAGTAGACGTCGTAGGTTCTTATCTGTCCGCATTTATCGCACTGCCCTATGTAGTTCAACTTGCTTCCGCAGCTCTGGCAATAGAGATTACCCTGTGGATCAAAAGTGGCCTTGGTTTTGCACGTGGGACAGAAGGAATAGGTGTAACACTTCTGGCCGCAGCCATCGCAGAAGCCGTCGCAGTAGTGCTTCTTGCCGCAGCTCGTACATTGCTCGTAAGGGTAGGTCTTTTCTTGATACCCCATATTGGAGGGGCCTATGCCCTATAGGAGCCCTGCAGCCACTGCACTTGAGGCGCCTTGAGTGATGGCATAACTCTGGGCCGTGGCAGGCACGGTAAAGGCCACTATCAAAAATAACATCAATATATCCATTCGCGCCATATCACTCCCCTAATTGATTATATATGCATGATTGGCTTATATAGTTAATTTTTTGCTGACATGAAATCAGAATACTAGACCTTTACGGAAATAAATTACAGATTATATTAGCATTGACATGGTAGGTCCTTGGTCAAAACCAAAGTTCTAAGAGCGCAAGAAGTGTTCAGAAAAGATATACAGCCCACGGCAAAGGTCTATTTGAGCTTCTCTAAGACCTCCGATCCTTCAACTGCCCCAGTTATCTGGACGGGATTTATCAATATGTCTGAGGTTGCCACGGCCTTTCCGCCTTCGGCCACATTTATGGCCACCACGGTTATCCTGCTCACGTCTATGTTGATAGACCTGGACCCCTTCAGAAGGCCTCCTTGCTCCACCGACCTTTGCTTCTCTTTGTTGACCAATATGAAGCTCTGGCCATCTTTAAGTCCACAGGATGACGAAAGGCTCTTATCATCCATGCTCAGGGCTCCCTCATCTGCAACGCCATAAGACAGGTGGGCGAACTTGGCGTGAAAGTCCACGAGCTTATCCAGCGACTGGGGAGGCTGTTGCGAGAGAGCCGTACCCAGGCAGGAGAAAAGGATGATCAGCCCCATCAGCACTGCGCTGAGGGGCGATGTTGCGTTATCCACAGTCAGGAGACCCCCACGCTCACTGCTGGTTGGTGACGATCTTGATGTTGTTCTGAGCCAGGGCATTGCCGTAGGCGAAGGAGGTCCTGCCCCCAATCCTGATCTTCTCCAGGTTCACCTGGGGATTACACGGTCTGCAGGAGCTGGCGTTCACCTCTTCGCTGAAGCAGCAGGTCCTATTGCCGGACATCTGGCTCTTATTTATCTCAAGGTTGTTCTGGGCCGTGGCCTGGGGGCCGAAGACACCGTGACTCCAGTAGTCTCCAAAGGCATTGGCCTTATCGTCCCCTACCACTAATGAGTCGAAATTGGTCGAGCGGGAAGTGTTGAACCTGCTGGCACCAGAGTCGGTCTCAAAGATGTCTCCTCCCAGGATGTCAACACCAGATGCACCCATGCTGGCATAGCTGGCTGCACCGGCTGCAGCTGCATTCCCCGTAGTGCCAGTTGTTCCATAATTTGAGCCCTGAGACATGGCAGGCACTAAAAGGGCTGCCATAGCCATCACAATCATTACTCCCATCTTTTTGATAGTCTCACCCCATACTTCTGTTATATTAAACTGATGTAATTCTACATAGTATTTATATTTTTTGGTCTTAGATACAAGATTTGAGATTGCAGTTATAAGCATTTCTCCTTTAATATAACTAAATAATTCTACTGCCATTAAAAAGAACGCCGTGGAAAAGTCCTAGACACAAAAATCGGCAGCCACCAAGAATCTGTTCTCCGAGGTTGGTCGATGTTTGAAGGACGGGTAAGAACGAATTTCTAAAATGAAACAATAACACTAATAAATGTTTATATGTTTATTTTATGAAGCTGCAACATGAGAATACCATGTCTTATTCAGAATAAAAATTGAGTTTCGGGTAAAAGAAGTTATACTGTTACATAAAGGCCCAGGCATAAAATGTCATATGAAACCCCTGATCATCTCAAGCAAATACCAGCTTTCTCACCTTCATGCTGGCCAGGTCTACCAGGGGCACCACCGCCGGAGTCGGCTGTATGTTCATCTTCTTCTGGAAATCGGTCTGGGACTGCCAGGTGCCGCTGTTGATCGCCACCACGCCCTTGTACTTGGCTATCCCCACGGTGTGGACATGGCCACAGTGGAGGATGGAGGGGGGCTTCTGTATTACGTAATGGTCCTCATGCTCGGGCGCGATGGAGACCCTGTTGCCGTAGATAGGACAGAGATGCCTGCGCCTAAGCATCTCCAGCATGGCCTTCTCAGGCTCGCCGTAGGAGAGGCCAGGGATTCTCAAGACAAGATCGTCTATGCTCCTGCCATGGTACACCAGCACCTGTATTCCCCCTAAGGTGACCCAGGCCGGGCTTCCCACGAAGGTGCAATTGGCATTGAAGTCCCTGGTCACCTCCTCAGGCAGGGCTGGCTGGGGCTCAGCCTGCCTGACCATGTCGTGGTTGCCAGGGGAGATGATGATGCTTATATCCTTTCTTATGGAGTTGATGTACTCCGCAGCCTTCTTGTACTGCTCGTAGATATCCGGAATTGTGAGGTCTGCATCCTGGCCTGGGTAGACTCCGATGCCGTCTACCAGATCCCCCGCCACAACCAGGTACTCGACCTGGGAGGCCAGGCCTGAAGGGTCCTCCGCGTCGCCGTTGACCCAGCTTACGAACCTCTCCCAGGCCTCCTCCATGAAGTACCTGCTTCCCACGTGGATGTCAGAGGTGAGGAGGGCGTAGCCATGACCTTCTCCTAAAGGCCTGGACTGGCTAGGCATGTCCGGCCAGAGGAAGGACCGAATAAAGATCCTACCGCCGCCGTCGGAAACTCCCGTGACCCCTAAAACCTCATCAGGAACCACCTGGTAGGACTGATCGAAGATCTCGGAGTCCTTACCTATCACCGCGATGATCATGCCCGTCGGGTCCTCCAGCTCCAAGACCCTGTGGCCCTTGTTGGTAGTCCTGACGTCCATGACCATGCCTATGATGGAGACCTCGCGGCCCGCCGTGCTCTTCCCCAAGCTCTCTATGGGTCTCGCAGTTAACCTTCTGGATAGAATCTCCCTGATCTTGGAGTACCTATCGCGAAAGTACCTGACGAAGTCTTCGTATTCACCAACGCAGGTTGATCTGCCGGTCACATCGCAGTTGAGATCGACTTGAGGCTTCTCCTTCGCGACCCTCTCTTGATGCTCTGGCCTCTCCAGCTTATTCGGACCCTTAGACTTCTCCGAGAGCGTCGACCTTTCCGGCAAAACCGATATATGATTGGAGACGTGAGAGGGATCTATCACCGCCACGGATCCGTCCAGGCCCCTCAGGACCCTGACTATGAGCTCGTTTTTAGGGCCCGAGTAGGACGAGATCAGTTCGAGCGCCTGGGGATCGATCTGGTACCCCTCTTGTGCAAACCTCTGGACGATCTCAAGCATCGAAAGGGGTATAAGGTCCTGTCAACTGATAAACCTAGCCAATGAATATCTTTGAAAGGCTGAAAGAAGACCTGCACCTGCCCGGCTTCGTCTCCGACATAATATATGTCGTAGTGGTGGTGGGCGTGGTGTCTTTGGCCTCCCAGCTCCTCCTGGGCCTCTGGACGCCCTTGGTGGCCGTGGAGTCTGGAAGCATGGTACCTAACTTAAACATCGGCGACATAGTGCTCGTACAGGGCTCCTCCAGGTCCCAGATGATAACCTGGGGCGAGGCTGAGAAGACCGGCTACATCGCCTTTAACAAGCCTGGAGACGTGGTTCTCTACAGGCCTTACGGCAAAGAGAGAATGGGGCTTCTAGACCAGGGTAAGGCCCTGGTGGGCATACCAATTCCTCCCTACAAGGCCACACCCATAATTCACAGGGCTCTAAGGTATGTCAATAAAGGCGATCCCATGTGGGTGGGAGGGCCAAAGGCTTCCTTCGACGGCTACATCACCAAAGGCGACCACAATGACGTCATAGACCAGTCAGCGGGGATCATCCTTGGCCTGGCCAACACCACCTACCTGGTCCAGGAGCAGAAGAAAGGAGAGATCGTCGAGGTGGGCGGCGGAATCATATTCATGGATAAGGCTACAGGCCTCATCATCTACAAGGCAGACAACAGCTCCTACATCGGCGAGGGCATATCTTACCTGACCCCGGTGAAAAAAGACTGGGTGATAGGCGTGGCCAGGGTAAAGATTCCCCTGGTGGGCTACGTGAGGCTCATACCCAACATGATCGCTGATGGGATATCCAGGATCTTCAAGGCTCTTTAGCCCTGGAAGCGATCACTGCCCAGTGATCCCTGTGACTGGGCAGCAGACCCATAACTTTTAGGACCTGAAGACCCTTGAGCTCCAGGATCTCTGAGCTCAAAACCTCTTTTGGGGCCGAGGTCACATCTATGGACCTAGTCTTCATCATCCATATCATGTGACCTCCAGGCTTGAGGTACCTGGCGCAGTTTGCGGTGGCGATCTCCGCCTGGTTGGGTTGGGCCACGTCCTGATAAACCATGCTCACGGGCTCGACCATGGAGCAATAGTCCTCGGGCCTGGAGGCGTCAGCCAAAATAGGTATGATGTTCTTCCTGGCTTCGCAGAGCCTCAGAAGGTCGATCATGGACCTGGGAGAGAACTCCACGGCGTACACCAGACCCTCCGTCACCACATCGCTGACATGGCTCACGGTGGTGCCTGTGGCTGCCCCCAGGTAAAGGACCTTGGAGCTCCGGTTCAGGGGCAGGGAGAAACCCTTGGAGATCAGGGCCGAGAGCTTGGAGCGACTCTGGTCCCATATCCTGTAGCCGTTCACAATCCTCTCGCCGTAGACCGATCCTGGGGCGGCCATGAGGGTTGCCAGCCTCTGGCGTCCGTCTGCCTCGGCCAGGTAGACTCCCGGCGATATTTCCCTGGCTGTAGATCCAGTCAGAGTTCCTTCCCCACCGATGTTGTGGAAAGTTTCACGTGCTTGACCCCCTTCAAGGACATCATCCTCTCAGCCGCCCTTCTGACTTGCTGGCCGTCGCCCCTCAGGACCACGACCTCCAGGCAGTTGTCCTCGTCCAGGTGGACGTGGAGGCTGGACTGGATGATGGTGCCAAACTCGTGCTGTATCTCAGTCAGGTTGTCCACCAGGCCGCGCTGGGAGTGGGAGTAGACCAGGGTTATGACGCCCACGCGCTCCCCCTGGACATCGCTCATCCACTCATAATGGATTATGTAGTTTCTGATGGCGTCCCTGATGCCCTCCGACCTGGAGGAATAGCCCCTCTGAAGTATGATCTCGTCAAACTTGGATAGCAACTTCTCGGGCAAGGAGACACCTATCCTCATCAGTTCCTGTTCCATATCTGGCGGGTAAATTTATCTTAAATAGTAATAAATCTATTGGAGAAAATCTGAAATTTTAAACTTAATTTTATAACATCTAAGACGCCCTTTAAAACCGAAAGAGATATCCTCTGGCACATCCACTTGAATGACAGATGCCCGATATCGCCCTTCTGGGAGAGAGGACCTTCCTCTTCGAGAAGCTCTTCAAGAAATTAGGCGCTGAATGCCAGTTCCTCCAGGTAAGCGCCCTAGGTAGCCCCTTCCTGCCCAGGTACAAGATGCTGGTGGTGCCCACCGGCTTTGCCAATCCCCAGTACTCCAAGGCCCTTCAATCTCTCACAGCGGCTAAAAGCAGAATCATCGAGTTCATCAATGGCGGTGGGATCCTCACGGTCTATGGCGCCATGGTCCCCGAGCACAACTACGACTGGCTGCCTCTACCCCTTAAGTACGTGTATGACTGCGGTCCCCAGGAGATAAGAAGACAGGAGTGCGAGCACGGGGAATGCGCCTGTGTGACCTGCACAGAGACTCCAGAGTGCGACGGCTACCTGGTCCCGGGGGAAGGTTACCAGACAGTCCTGGCCGATTCCAATGGAAGGTCCATCCTGGCCGTGGGAAAATACGGCAGCGGCACCATCGTGGTCACCTCCATCCACGAGTTTCCCACCGTGGAATACCTGCGCTGGGCCCTGAACAAAGCAAAGCCATCCAAGCTATAGTGTTCATGTAGTCAATTCAAAACATGACAGAAGAAGAGGCCTCCAGGAAAGAAGGAATAATTCCCAGGGAAAAAAGCCGGGTCAGAAGGGACGTAGAAAAGGCTCTGGCCAGACAAGGCCTAGCCCTGGAGTCGAGGATCTCGGTGACGAACCTTGACAGCCACGAGACTCAGTACTTCGATGATTACTCCAAGGCCATGGAGTCCATAAAGGGCAGGAAGGGCAGATGGTACCTTAACACGCCGGGCATAAAATATGTGGGCAAAGGCGAGGAGAAAAGCGGCAACAAATGCTGACAGATTCCCCATGGGTCTCCATCTTACGCAAACGCGATTCTATGGCAACCCCATAAACCTGATAGCGTATTTTCAGATATTTTTCTCATCGAAGAAGGGTTAGAGGCAGACCGTGCGACGACTGAGCACGTTCATTAAATCCAAAAGGCCCGCCCCGAATTGTAACTTATTTCTATTAACCTGACAGGAGAGGAATTAGATTATTAGAAGTTGTCAACATGGAGATAGCAGCATCCTAGGGCTGACTATATAACCGATCTATCCCTGGCGCCCATGACTATGAGATCTGTTCCAACCTCATGGGCCACGCTCTCAATGGCCGTTCATTCCTCATTCTCCAGAACAGGCGCCGCCCTGGTGCCAACCGTGATGCTCGAAGACCTCAGGTACTGTCTCTCCCGCCTCCAGCTCTTCTTCAAGGCATCACTGGCCCTCAGCCACGGGGTCCCCCCAGAGCCTCGCTATGGCCCACCCCCTGGCCACGTGGAAGAGGACTGCTCCTTTAATCCCAGGAACGTCGCTGATACACTCCAGGACCTTGCGAGAATCTTTGGAAAAATCGGTGGGAACTAAAACTCTATCGAACATTTCCGTCACCCATTAGGTAATTGGCCGACCTTAATATTTCAATTTATCTAGAAAGTACATGAAAATAATGCTATCGATGAGGACTTTTATGGAGGTCAGAATTCTAAAATAAAGAGAATAAGTTAGCTCAAAAGTAATAATAGGATTATCCTAAAGGTCTTAAGCACATATTGATACGCCGATGATTTAATTCAATCTACAGATTCAACAGCGTAAGGCCCAAACAAATCAAGGGTAAGCTCCGCTCTTAATCATCCTTATTATTTCTCAGTATCTCTTCCCCGAATACTATTTATTCCAATAAGTTAAATTTTTATATTTAGCTCGCAGCTGTGAAGGCCTAGAATTCCGCCGCAGCCAGTTGGACATGGATCTTAAAATGGTCGGATTTCCCAGAACAATGCTTTTGGAGGAGCATCACATTTTATAAGCTCACGCCCTGTGAATAAATGGTGTTAAAATATCAGACACTCAATCGAAAAAAACGAAGACGGATTATTAATGGCAGATAGAACTACAGATAAGGCCAGAGCTGATGTATAGAAGGATGACCAGTACGTAAATGACTGCCAGTTCGAAGATCATAAAGCACAAGAGGCCACGGCCGAGACGAAAGCCAGGGCTGAGGTGACCAAGCCTGATGTAAAGAGAGAATGTCCAGAAAAGTAAGAGCCTATCCCTTATAGGAATACAGGACAAAAGCGTAGCTAAGACAAAGAGTAGCGCTGGATGCTGGGCCGTGACTAGTGCTTCCATCTCATTGATCAAAGTAGTGAATCGACGACCAAATCGATAGCCGATGCACCTTACCTTGTGCTTCCTATTTTGCGACCGCTGCCACAGCTCGTGATATCGGGCTAGCCTCAGTCTGCAAGGCAACAGCCAAAGCTGCCAAAGGAGACGCCTACAGATATCTATCCTTCAAACCAAGGGCGCTCCAAAGGACATCTCCTCCAGCTCTACGACCTTACGCCAGGTAGCCCTACACCAGTGGTCCAGACCCTCCAGGCCCCTGGGATCCTGGGTCAAGGAGAACTTCCTTATGGCCTCAGCTACCGCCCCATCACATTCGCCGCAATTGTGGGGACCCCTCCTGGTGCCTGCGCCCACGGGATCGCAGATGATGGGCCCGGGGGAGTTTCTAAGAACCTCTACCGCCGACCAAAGCCAGGGAGGCCTGTACTCGCCCCTCTCCCAGAGCCTTTCCACGGGAGTTTTCTTCTGAATATTGCACAGGTTCAGGGAGATCATGTCGGCGTAAGGCTTGGCTGCCCTGGCAGAGGAGATGGCATCCCTTATGGCTTCTCCTTCCGAAAGGAAAGGAGGCTTGAGGAGGAGATAGGCCTTGATCCTTCCCCCAAGATCGTGTACGATCTCCGAGGCTTTAACAAAGTCCTGGAAGGAGAAACCCTTGCACACCAACCTCTGCCTTACCAGGTCATTGGCGGTTTCTAGACCAAGGGCAAACTCCGTCTCCAGCCTGGAGAGGCAGGCCTTTGCTCTCTCAGGAGTAATATACCCAGGCCTGGTCTCCAGCACCAGCTTCTTCACGCCCATGGCCTTGAGGGAATCGAGGATGTGATCCCTCGCCGCCTCGGGAAGCTCCCTTGGGTCTAGGAAGCTTCCGCTGGTGTAGATCTTCACCACCTCAGTCCCTGGAGAGAGCCTATCCATAGCTCTTCCAAACTGGACCAGGAGATCTTTCTCTGTGGCCGGGGCTCCCTCCACAGGGTAGCCGCACATGGTGCACCTGGCCCAGCTGCACCCAGGAGTTCTCAGTATGATCGTAAGGGACTCGGCCTCCCTCCCCCGGAAGAGGTCTTTAGACCGCCAGACTGAGACTGGCCTGGTCAGATCGATCTCACGCATGGCTGGATAGATACTGATTGGCGCTTATGGCCGCCGAGGCCCCCGATCCCACGGCCGTGGTCACCTGCATCCTTCCACCGCTGACGTCCCCAGCTGCAAAGACTCCCGGGATGTTGGTCTCCTGGTTGAGACGGTTGACCTTGACAAAGCCCCCTTGGGTCAGCTCCACTCCCAGATCCTGGGCCAGCTCGACGTTGGGCTTCATACCGACCTCCACGAAGACCCCCGAGACCTTGACAGACCTGGGAGTCCCTCCCACGTTGAACTCGACCCCCGAAACCAGGCCGTCGCCATTGATGCCGATGATATCTGCCCCATTGACCACGACCACATTGCTTAGGTCT
This sequence comes from uncultured Methanotrichaceae archaeon, assembly GCA_964556405.1. Taxonomy (GTDB): domain Archaea; phylum Halobacteriota; class Methanosarcinia; order Methanotrichales; family Methanotrichaceae; genus UBA114. The sequence continues at coordinate 13,350 of CAZKWM010000029.1, forward strand.
TTGAGCCTATCGATGTAGGTGGACTCAGCCGAGAGCTTGTTCTCGGTGTTCAGTAGGTGGACCTTCTCCGCCAGGTTGGCCAGGTACAGAGCCCCCCTCGCTATGCCGTTGCCCCGACCGACCACAGCCACAGCTTTGCCCTTGAAGAGGGCACCGTCACAATGGACGCAGTAGGAGACCCCTTTGCCCGCGTACTTCTCTTCCCCCGGAACCCCAAGCTTCCTGTGGCTGGATCCCATGACCAGGATCAGGGCCCTGGCCTCATACTGCCACGACTCGGTCTTTATCCTGAAGAGGTTTCCAAGACTCACTATCTTGGATGCATTCTCCGGCTGGTTCTCGGCGCCGAACTTCTTGGCCTGCTGAAGCATGCGCTCGGAAAGCTCTATGCCCTGGATGCCATCAGGGAAGCCAGGATAGTTCTCATAAAGGCCTCCCATGGACTGCTGAGAGCCGTAGATATTGCCCAGAATCAGAGTCTTTCTGCCCGCTCTGGCACAGTACATCCCTGCGGTTAGCCCTGCAGGGCCGGCCCCCACTATGACGACGTCGTGCAAACGAATTCACCAAAGGTATGGGACCCCCTCAAGTAGATAAAAGGTGTCCTGCACCACCCCTCCGAGCGCAACGTTTTTAGGCAAGGAGGTAATTGGAAGGAAATACACCCAGAGCGGGCGTCGATAGTGTAGCGGTTATCACTAGGCGTTGCCAACGCCTAAACTCGGGTTCGAATCCCGATCGACGCATTACTTAGCCAGTAGGTTATCGCCTTCTAAGCTGCTTTTTCAAGGCTGTATCTGAATATTATGGCTTATTAACGGTTTTGGCATTGCTGCATCCCGTGAGATCTTCCATCGAGCTACGCTGGCGTAACCCACCGCAATCTGTGGTGTAAGCATTAAAAATAAAACTCATGCTATTATTTCAGTTTTCCAAAGATGTTTAAGTTAGGTATTTAATCTGGTCCACGGGGGGTGGACCCTAAAGGGAGATCGCTCTTCATTTTTTATGATTTTAATATCGATGGGCATTGCCGTCGCTGCTAATTAGATAGTGGATGTCAAGGTATCCAAAGGCCAGTATAAAGGGATGCCACGATGAGTGGAGCAGGAGCATCGGAGATCTGACCGGTGTCTTCTCGATAGAGAAGTTCATTCAGCTCTGGGTCAACAACACATGCAACGCCATTAGGGTTGATTGGTTACCTTGCGCCCGATCCCTTAAGGCTATTTTTTGAATCACAGCGCTTAGCCCCATCAGGCAAAGCAGCTTGAGCGCCAGTTAGAATGTTAGTCAGGCCATCGATAAGGCTGTTGTTCCCTTGAAGCACGGCTGATGCAGCAGAAGAGCCAGAAGCTCCGGCGTTCAGGATATATATTCAGGCCCCAGGTAGGTCTGGACCATATTGTTCCAGACCGAAGCCTTCCCGCTGTAAGCGCTCCGATCCCCCGAGTTCAGAGCCTAGGCCACATCCCACCCCACCTTCAGGGCGTCTCTGACACCTCTGTTATAATCATCGAACTGGGCAAAGACAGGCACAACTAGAGCCAGCAATAAAGACGACAACAAATATTTTCTCCAACTATATCTCCCATTACAGGTGGCTACTGCGGGATAAAAAGACGGCCCACTGATACAGCCTAGGATAGGATAAAAATAGAGCTCAAAAGCCCAGCCTGGCCTGAGTAGGCACATTAACGCTAGATAGAACCTTAAGCCTGTAATCCTGGAGAAGAGTAATCTTTAGCTTGCTTGGGTAGATGGATAGAGTGATCTCCTTGGTTCTGCCGTACCTTCCCTTGCTTATCACCACGGTGTGGAGTATTCCAAGCATGTCCAGCTCGGCTATGAGATCCGTGATCCTCCTGT
>CAZKWM010000030.1:0-14913 GCA_964556405.1 uncultured Methanotrichaceae archaeon
CGTCCCATTTCTCCAGGTACTCCCTGAATTTAATGTAGAGAATACGTGCGACCTGTGGGGACTCGCCGGCCTTAGGCTCGTGGCTGTGGAGGAAGGAAACACTTAATGTATTCCCACTGCCTCTCTGATAAATCTGAGAACTTCATGCTACCCATTCAAGAGGTAATTCCTAATGGTGGTATAAATAGTTTTGAAAGGGGCTCGTCATTAAAACAGGAATAACTTGGTCAGATGTACCAAGAATGTATGGGGCAAAATCAACAGTTCACCGACTTCATCTTGAGATATGTGATATCAGGGGAATATCAAAAGATAAATCAATTATTGATCTCAGAGGGCTATCTATCACGTAAAGAAGATTAAAGGAATAAAGATAGGTGCTTTAAATGATAAAAAGGGTTTAACGTTATCCATATTTATATCTCCAGCTAATATTCATGATTCAACGCTCTATTATCGAGAATGTTAAGATAAAACTATCTGTGGGAGGCCCAATAACTAGGCCGAATTTGGTTAATTTCGATGCCACTTTTGGTTCTAAAGACATAAGAGATTACAATAGAAGAAGAGAAATCAAGAGCAATATACCGGTTAATCCTAGAAACATCAAGAGGAAAAAGATGGGTAAATCTAGAAAGCTTGATAAAGATATTTACAAATGTAGATATGCCGTTGAGAGATTCTTTAGTTGGATAGAGGGTTATAAAAAGCTTTCTAAGAGATATGAAAGATTGGAGAATTCTTATTTTGGACTTGTTACTTTAGCATGTAGTCTTATGCCAGGGAGGGTTTTTGGATGAACTCTTTGTCTATCATCCCAAAGCCATGAACACCTTCATCCCTGATACCAGCGGCTTATTCCCGGATCAGGAAGCATTTGTACGGAATGTTCACAGCTTCGATGCCTTCGATTTGGACTCGAAGCATGGACGATAATTAGATCAGTATAAGTAGGAGAAATAAAAATAAAACGACAGAAGTCCGATGAGGAACTTCTAATAGGTGCTGATATCTCCCTTGAAGATCATTTCCTGGACCTTGGGGATATTCTCAAACCAATCATTGGCGATCTCATAGGTTGCAGCCTGGACCTGGTCCATGTTGGCTCCATCCTTGAGAACGGTCTGGATGCTCGCCAGATGGGGTTGATCTATAGGGTGGCCGATCTGGGAGAGGAGCCTTATGTACACTTCCCTGACGCCGTCCACTTCGCCGGCAATCTGTCTAGACATGAGCATGGCCATGATGTTATAGATCTTGCCCACGTGGTTGATGGGATTCTTGCCTGAGGTGGCCTCCAGGCTCATAGGCCTGTTGGGAGTTATGAGGCCGTTGGTCCTATTGCCCCTTCCCACAGCTCCATCGTCGCCCATCTCAGCCGAGGTTCCGGTGACGGTGATGTAAACGGCCCCTTGATCCTTGCCGTCGGCGACGTTTACCTGGGGCACGACCTTTCGGGCTGTGAACTGGGATGCAAACTCCTGGATGTGGTTTACGATATCCTTCTTGACCTGGAGGTACTCTTTCATATCGCCCACATACTTATCGACCATGGCGCAGGCGATGGTCAGGTTGATGACGTCTCCTTCTCTCATGCCCATGACCTTTATGTCCTCGCCTATGGCGGGTATGCCATTCCTCGTTAGCTTCAGGAGCTCCCTCTCGGTCTGATAGACTACGGTCTCGGTCTCAGAGAGAGGGCCATAACCTACACCGAAGGATGTATCGTTGGCGCTGGGTATCTTCCTGCCAAAGACGTCGCGCAGATCTGAGGAGCCCATGCCGATCTTGGCGTCGAGGATGGTCTGGGTATTGACATCCAGGTTGGTGAGGGATTCCTGGAGAAGCTGCCTGGCGGCCTTGATGGCTATGGTGTCTACGGGGATCTCCTCTCCCTCGAAGACTCTGGTGGCTCTGCCCGTCAGGAGTATGTATACGGGACAGATGACCTCGCCTCCACCGAAGGCCGGATGGGACCTGCCAGCCACTATCTGGGTCTTATCGGTGTTATGGTGGAGCACGGCGCCAAATCTCTTCTTGTACTCCTGACAAAGCGCCCGGCTTATGGATTCGGCAAGGCCATCGGCAACGCTGTCGGGGTGGCCTATGCCCTTCCTCTCCACAAGCTCAGTCTCTTGCGACTCCATGGGCTTTTGAACCAGACGCTCAACCTTTATATTTCGCTTCATGGCCTCTCTCCAGTAGGTTATTTTCGATCCTGAGGGGTGCTGGTCTGAGGGATGGTACGATCTAATATTAAGGCTTTGCACCGTGGCAGGGGACAATATTTACGTAAGCGGTGCAAACATCAAATGTAGCAGTTAAATGAAATCCTTTGGAGCAAGTGAGATGAGACTTATTTATGTTGCAGGTAAAGGCGGTGTGGGAAAGAGCGTAACTTCTGCTGCCACCGGCATGTGGACCTCCCGCCAGGGAAAGGAGACCCTGGCCTTCTCCATGGACCCTGCCCATTCCCTCTCAGATATCTTCGAGATAGACCTGGGAAGCAAGCCGACCCAAATCGGCGACCGCCTATCGGGGTACGAGCCCGATCTGCGTGAGGAGTCTAGGAAATTCTTCAGGAGATATAAAGCCATGCTCACGGCCCTTTTTGGCCTCTTCGAGATGGAGGTGAAGCCCGACGACTTCGGAAACATGCCCGGAGTAAATGAGCTCATCTTCATGGACAAGCTCTACGACGTCCTCCTGGAGAAGAAGTACGAGATCATAGTGATAGACTCGGCCCCGACAGCCATGGTTCTTCCCCTTTTACAGCTGCCATCGGTCACCACTGGATTTGTCACCAGGGTTTTAGGAGTCAGAAAGAAATGGATGGGCGTCCTTAACATGCTGGAGTCTGGATTTGGAGATGCCGTCCTGAATGAAGTTAGGGCCCTGAGGATGAAGGCCGAGACCATGAGGACCGTCCTGATTGATCCAAAGGTTGCAACCATCACAGTGGTCACCATCCCAGAGAAGGCAGCGGTCATGGAGAGCAGGCGCCTCATACAGACCGTGGAGAGCCATGGGGTCAACATCAACTCCATCGTCATAAACCATGTCATTGGGACCGACTGCCAGTGTGATTACTGTCTCCACAAGAGGGAGTCCCAGCTAAGCTACATCGATGAGCTAAAGAAAGACTACAACAACAAGCTTGTAGCAACCCTTCCCGACTACGCCGGCGAGGTCAAAGGCACTGGCTTAGAGCAGGTGGTCAGGGATCTTTACGAGAAGGAGCAGCTCACAATCTGATGGATTGCTTATGGGTTCATCAGCTCACGGGATAGCTGATAGCTGCTTAAGCGATCATTTCAAGGGATGGGAAAAGCCCATTCCCTTTCACAAAAACTTTTTTGAATGTACATATTTCCGATCTCCGATTTATCCTTGTTCTAAGGAGGCTCCCAAGGCAAACCTTTAATTGTCAAGGATGTCTTCAACAAAATTAGTTAGGTGTAACATATATAAGGGGTAGAAATAACACACATTGGCCGCACCTGCTCTTTATCTGGGCTTTCCTCCTTCTGGGAATAGCCACGGAACAGCCAAATGAGAACACATCAAATACAATCCCTGAGATTACATCCTCCTTTCCAAGCATGGCATTGAATGTTGCCGATGACAATGTCGATGCCGATGTCCAGGGCTACACTCCCTTCGCCCTTTACGTGTGGGGTAGGGGTTGCCAGGACAGTCCTGCCATGAACTCCACGATCCAGGCCACAGCCCAGGATCTTAAAGGCATAGCAGTCTTTGGGACGATGGATGGCGATACGAACAATCTAACAGTCCTGGAGTATGACATAGATAATTACCCATCAGTCCTAGTCTTCAAGGATGGATCCCTGGTCGATAGGTTCTCGGGAAATCTGTCTAAAAAGGCGTTGGAGCGGAGAATATTGACCTCGGTCAATTCTCCTTCCCGGCAATCGGACTTACATTCAGGAGGAGTTAGCTATACCACTATGAATGCTAAAACGAACAAAGCTTTGAGCACTCATGAGCCAAAGATGTTACCTTATAATCATCTGGAGCTAAATGATGACACCGCCTACAAGGCCAAGAATGAATATCGCTACCTTGTCATCGATTCCTGGAAGAGGGACTGCAATCCCTGCCGGAGCATGGACTCTATTCTGCCGAAGATGGCCTGGGACCTCCGTGGATATGTGGTCTTTGGAAGGCTCAATATGGATGATAACGCAGGCATGATCCTCGATTATAAGGTCATGAGGTTTCCAACGCTTCTAGTGTTTAAAAACGGGTATCTGGTGGGAATACATGTGGGATTTACCCCCAAAGAACAGTTAGAGGAGGAGATCCTGGGGTATCTTTAGAGAATACTAACAATAATCGTGTCTGCTATTTCTAAGGGTGACAGGAAGAAAGTCAAAGCTTTCAATAGCTGAAATCATATAAGTTAATTTTGCCATCCCAGAGTTATCGGATATCTATAGCTATAACCGTATATCAACTCCATTCTGTTAATACAATGATAATTCTACAATCGGTATCAATGCCATAACAATTTTACATCAATATATGTCAATGGTAGTGTTTCTTATGACAGTATTTCTTGTAGCAGAATTCTTATAATTCTTATTGTACTGCTTTTTAATATCAATTCACCTTATGACCTTTCACTAATAGCCGAAATATTTAATTATGGTGATGTATTACTTTAAATAATATATTGATGTTTTAGAGTTAAAGATAGTTAAATGTATTATCACATGTTTATTATCCTCAGGGCTAAGAACTTCCAAGGCACCTCATTCTCTTATCTCAATATTGGCAACAGTTTTAATTCCAGAGATCTGTCTTGCAAACGCAATAGATCCAAGCGATGTTAAGAACTATCCTGACGGTACCCTGGCTCAGGGCGATGGTGGCCTGAGCATAGCAGTCCGGAGCTACCCTTGCCTGGCGCTGGAATGCTGGGCAGCTGAATGCGATGCCTGCCAGGACATGAACTCAGCAGTGGAGGGACTGGCCTCATGAGCTTCAGGGCGAAGTGGTCTTTGGAAGGCTTAGAGCGGACGTCAACTCAAAGGTCAGAAGCGATTTCATCTTATCGGAATACCCGACCTTGCTCATCTTCAAAGATGAAAAACTTGTGGGCAGATATGAGGGCAACCTGGCCAGGCCTAATCTAGACGAGTTCATCTTAAGAAAGATCTGATTTCATCCTGGGTTGATGATAGTAGATTTATTGGACCTCCTATCAAGGCCTTTTAAGCTGGTGACTATAATATCGAGGGAATAGCGCCTATCTATCTTTTTGGTAAACTAGCCTTGATAAGCCCAGAGGTATGTATAACCTGCAAGGCCCAACCTATCTCCATCCCCCTTTATCGCATATCTCGACAGCTTATGGTGCTCTTTAAGCATGCGCCGTATCTGCATATCGATTTAGGCTAACTCTGCTGTGACGTTCACCTGATCTCACTGGCAGTTTGCTTTTTGGTTTCACCCTTTGTAATCTCCGCCAACCAGCTCCTTGATCCTCTCGGCGATCTTCGGCCCCACCAGGTCTACCTTCTGTAGATCTTCCTCTGACGCGGTCATTACCTTTTCTATGGATCCAAAATACCTGAGCAAGTTCCTGGCCACCGCCAGACCCACGCTGGGAATGGCGGAGATCATATACTCCTGCTGCTCTTTTAGCGTCCTTGCAGTCTTTCTGCCGTGTGCCTTGAGATCCCTTCCCTCGGCGGCCTCGCGTCTGGCCAGTATGGCTATCACCTGGGCGGTGTCCTCCTGGCTTTGGGTGGGTATTATGGGTACCCCGAAATCCACGGCCACCGCTGCCAGAGCTCCACGAATGGAGTTGGGGTGGACCTGCCTGGAGTAAAGGTTGGAGCCCTCCAAGATGAGCATGGGCCTGTCGTAGGCCCTGGCCAGGTCGGAGAGCTGGCCGAATAAGTTCCTCTCGGGATCTATAACTGAGGCCACGAAATCCTCAGCGGTCTTTCTTTCTATAGCAATCCTATCGCTTACTACGTAATCGCCAACCTCAAGAGTCTTGAGAGTGATCTCCAATCCCAGGGACTCTAAAAGCTTGCCCATCTCCCTCTCTCTTGGATCCACGAAAACAAATCCAGGCTTCGATGCTTCAGCTTTGTCCTTAACTTCATCTATCTTGGCCTGCCTAGACTTTGAGGTCTCATGGGTCTCAGCCGGGGCTGAGAAATTACTAAAACCTCCTGAACCACCAAAACCACCAGGACCGTTGGAAAACCTCCGGATCTGCTTTTGCATGCTCTTCTCTTTTCTATCGCTGATCCAGTAGTAAGCCTCATCTCTGGTGCCTTTGGCTATGAGAACCACGACTCTTCCGGCCCTGGCCCTACCCGTCCTTCCCTTGCGCTGTATCGATCTTATCTCGCTTGGCACGGGCTCGTAAAAGAGAACCATATCCGTGGCAGGGATATCTATTCCCTCCTCGCCAACAGAGGTGGCTATGAGGACGTTGTACTCTCCGGCCCTGAACTTCTCCAGTATCTCTCCCTGCTTCTTCTGGCTCAGGCCCTGGTCATCCTGTCTGCTGCTCTGGCCTACAAACCTCACGGCTCTTATTCCCTCGACGTGCTCCAGGGCCTTGAGTAGGGAGCTAGTCGTATCCCTGTAGTTGGCAAAGACCATGATCCTGGAGTCTGGCTTTATCTCCAGCTGCTCCGAAAGGAGCCTTAAGACCTCGGCTTGCTTCGGGTGCTCTATATCTATGTGCTGAAGGGACTCGATGGTCTCTCTGATTCTGGTGTCCTCCATGAGCCTTCTTGATGCCTTGGAGCCGGACCTGGAGGTAGCCTCGCTCTCCAGCCGATCGAAGTATCTTCGAAGGGAATCAGTCCCCTGGGTCTCTGCCAGCTCCACAGCGTGCTTTATCTTCATGATCTCAGCCACGATAGAGAGACCTTTGAAGACTGCACGGTTTGGAGTTCTGGAAATCGAGGCCTGAAGCCTCTCCTGGAGGGATAAAAGCTCAGTTTTAGAGGTTTTAGGGCCTATACTGGCCTCTTTGAGCCCAAAGGCCTGCTCGGCCAGTCTCAATTGGTTCAGATCTTCTATCTTGTCCTTTAAGGCATCCTCCAGGGTAGTCCTAAGGTGCAAAAGCTCCTCGGGAACCCTGACCTTCACCCATTCGATCTCCTTCTTATGGACGTAAGGTGCCACATCGGAGTCGTCCTCGGTCCTGGTCTCAACCTTCTCTATCCCCAGGTTGGAGCAGATCTCCTCTATCTTCTCGCCCTGGCTCCCCGGGCTTGCGGTTATTCCCAGAACTAGGGGATGGGCCGCCTCCCGCCCGTATCTTTTGGCTATGTAAACATAAGCGTAGTTTCCAACGCCCCTGTGGGCCTCGTCAAATATTACTAAGGATACATCCTCGAGGCTAATCCTCCTGGATAGAAGATCGTTCTCCACCACCTGGGGCGTCGAGACTATGATCTTGAACTCCATCCATATCTCAGACCTGCATTCAGGAGTCGTCTCTCCGGTCATAAAGACCACGGAGCCCACATCCCTCAGGACCTTCTGAAGGAAATTGGCGTGCTGCTCCACCAGGGGCCGGGTGGGAGCCAGAAAGAGGACCTTGCCCTTTTCCAGCCTGGCTAGGATGACCATGAGAGCTATTACGGTCTTTCCGAGGCCCGTCGGCACCACTATAAGGGCTGAGGATTGAAGGGCCCTCGAAGCCAGGTCGATCTGGAAGAGCCTCTTTTCCACCAGGTTAGGCTTGAGCAGAGGATGCTCAAGGTAGGAGGTCATGTAGGAATCCTTAGTCTTCGCTGGTATTTAAAACTCAAGACATGGTGTCAATGCTCTAATTTTTCTGAGATTTTATAGAAGTTAGATATGGATCTTAAGGAGGTCTTAAAGGAGCCTTGCTCCCATGACCCGATAGGCGAGGAGAAGGAGCTAAGAAAAAATGCTGCCCAATTGGAGTTTAAGCATCTATCTCCAATTTTACAGGAATTGATATAAGAATTACTCCCTTTTTTGCTATACCTAAATAAGATCCTGCCTGACATGGTGCTTTTATATTCATCGACGTACTGGTGATGTTCATATACTGACTCTTAAAGTGATAAACTTCGCAATTGCAAGAAAGGAAATAAGCTCCATTTTTATAGATCGATATTATATCTGTATATGGTGGATTAATATCAGAATACATCCCTTCAGGAGACACCACTTCATCTGTGTCCAGATCGATAGTTCTGTTTCCATTTGAATCAAAAAATTTGAGGATCGTAGGAACTACTATTAGAATAGGTTAGTATTACATCGCCTTCATCTGCATGAAACACCTTTGGATCAATCTGGTCGCTTTCAATCAATTCAGCTCTAGAAAACCTATTATGCTATCTATTCCCGATGTAGAGAAACTCACGGTTTCTCCGGCTTTTGCTTTTAAATCTATTGGCTTGAAAGGCGTGATATTGATATTCACGGTCACATTTTTTCCGTGTTTATTGCCCCCAGATACCACCAGATGCAAGATAATAAGGTTAAGCCCGTCCACTAATTTGCCGGTTGCCACTTCGCTATTCTCTCCAGTAGATGTATGGAACTCGCTATAAATAGGGCCGCTCAAATAGGTGCTCCCCTCTATGAGTTGACAACTGGTCCCGATGATCCTGATGCTGTGCCCTATTTCCTTTAGAACTTCTAATTCAGGTAGCTTTACAGGTGGCTTTGTGAGGTACTTCTAGAGCGTTGAGGTGTTTAAAATATCCATGCCATATAAGCTCCCTGTTAACGCTGGATCAGTAATGCTGCTCGTTTGGATCATAGGCTTGATCGTCTTCTTCTCCATGTAGCTAGCCTTTTCATAGTTGGAAAACGCCACCTTCTTCAGCACAATGGATCTACACTCCACTGATGACACAAATATCGCCGAAATATTCAATCCCTATAATCACTTTCATTCTCTTTCCAATGGCATGATTCCAGCCATAGTGATCCTCTGCCTTTGCCTGGGGTTTGCCCTCATAGAGAACGATGCAAACAGGCCCTTGATGGGCATTTTAGGCATCCTTACCAAGGCCTTCACCCTGGAGAGGGATTATGGCAGGTCGGATAAAAATACAATCACTGGGTCTTGGGAACGAACATCAAATAGACTAAGCCCAACGGGTCTATAGTCAGAGATGTCCTTCACCTCATTCCTTCATCTGGTTAATTGAAGGTTGAATGAATTTTGCCTTTTGAGATTTAGCTCCAAATTAGAGGACGATAATTCTCCTGATCTCATTTTAATCTCAAAGCATTTAAACTTGCAGATAGATGACAGATCAGATCATGACCCTGAAGCTCACCTTCGATAGAGGTACCATACTGATCAATGGAAATATCCGCGTGCCCAATTCCACATGGGACGATAGATCAAAAGCCTTCAGGACCATGGCTCTATACTACAAGGAGATCTCCGATTTCCTGAGAACATCCAGCTTCGATTTCAAAGACCACGTTCTAAACCTCGTGCCCTGCACTGAGCTTCAAAGCAGCATCAGATTGAGAGACTACCAGAAGCAGGCCCTGGACACTTGGACGGCCAACGATAAACGGGGTGTAATCGTTCTTCCGACAGGTAGCGGCAAGACCCTGGTAGGAATAAAGGCCATATCCATGCTCAATACTCCGACCCTTGTCGTAGCCCCAACCCTCGACCTCGTGGAGCAGTGGCGTTCAAGGTTAAAAGAGGAGTTCAAGACCGAGGTGGGAATTCTAGGTGGAGGAGAACGGGATATAAAGGCCCTGACCGTATCCACCTACGATTCAGCATACCTTCACGCCGAGAGACTCGGAAACAAGTTTGGCCTCATAATCTTCGATGAAGTTCATCACCTCCCGACTGAAGGCTACAGAAACATAGCTGAAATGTTCGCCTCTCCCTATAGAATGGGTCTAACCGCTACCTTTGAGCGTGAGGATGGCCTGCACAAAGAGCTTAATCGGCTAGTTGGCGGAAAGGTCTTTGAAAAGAGGCTCACTGAGCTTATAGGAGAGCACCTATCGCCTTTTAGAATCCAGAAAATGGCAGTCGAGTTAACTGAAGAAGAGAAAGAGGAATATCTAGAGAACAGGAGGATCTTCTCGGACTACCTTTCTGCCAACAATCTCTACATGAGAAACCCAAACGATTTCCAAAAGCTGATCATGAGGAGCGGCAGAGACCCGGAGGCCCGGAGGGCTCTTTTAGCCAGGAATAAGGCGAGGGATATAGCTTTTAACAGCATTTCCAAAGTTCATAAACTCTCCGAGATTTTAAGAGAGCACAGGGATGGCAAAGTGTTCATCTTCACAGAGCATAACAAGCTTGCCCACAGGATCTCCAGGGAGTTCTTGATACCGTCCATTACCTACAAGACGATACGCAGAGAGAGGATCGATATCCTGGACAGGTTCAGGTCCGGCATATACAGAGCCGTCGTCACCTCCAGGGTTCTGGATGAGGGCATCGATGTTCCTGACGCCGATGTGGGAATTATTTTGAGTGGAACTGGAAGCGAGAGGGCCTTTATACAACGACTGGGAAGAATTCTTAGAAAAAAGGACGGCAAAGATGCCGTTTTATACGAGATCGTATCTGCTGATACCAGCGAGGTTAACACGTCCAGGAAGAGAAAGAAGGCATTGAACCAATAAAGGATCATAACAAGCACAACCGTAATAGGCATAACATGAAAGGATAAAAAATGCTGACCAGTGACCTGCTAGTTTCAAGGATCTACAAGGGAAGAATAGAGCCCGTTTATGCCAGCTTAAATGAGGAAACTCTGGATATTGCCAGCTCAGTTATTGATATATTTAAGCGGCACATCTGCAAAACATACGGGGAGCTTGCGCAAGAGCTGGAGGGCTTTGAGGATATCAACTACCGTCTTGTCAGGGGAATGTCTCAGATCCTTGAGAAGAGATGCGTGGTTGAGGAGGACTCGGCCATCGACCCCATAGCTGCTAGAATGGTGGTCTTCGAGGAGGCTGGAGGCTTGATCATCAGCGGTGAAGAGAGAAAAGAGGTCCTGGATAGGGCGGCAGCAAAGCTGTCCATAGAACCCGATGGTCTGGAAAAGGCCCTCTGGGCCGACCTGGAGGAGAACCTGGTCATCAATGACTTTCGGACTATAGCTCCGAAGGCCCTGATAGAGCAATACAACCTATCTTTGGCTCAAACCCTCCTTTTCAAGGCTACGGGGATGGAGATCCAGATAGAGGATGGCTATCAGCCGGTCTTCTGGGCTATAAAGAAGCTCGGCCTCATGTACTCCATAGTCGATGGAAGGATCTACCTGGATGGGCCCATCTCCCTCTTCAAGATGACGGAAAGGTACGGCACTGCCTTTGCCAAGCTTTTGCCATCGGTGATGGTCTCGACCAAATGGAACCTTAAGGCCAGCATCCTTAGAAAGACGCCCCAGGGAAAGAAGATCTATGAGTTCTACCTCGATCACACCAGGAGAGAGACCTTCGGCATGGGCAGAGTGTCTGAGATAGGTGGGGATAATAGAAACGAGGAAGAAGAAAAGGATGCTGGAAATGAGGAGAGAGATAGTGGTGCTGGAAGAAGAGAAGACCGAAAAGGGCTGGAAGTTAAAAATAAAGTAGGCTTTGATAGCGCTGTGGAGAAGGAGTTCTATCAGTTGGATTTCCACGGTTGGAAGGTCAGAAGAGAGCCGACGGTGCTTAAATCCGGTAAATACGCCTTCATCCCTGACTTCTCCCTGGAGAGAAAGGGAACCAGGATTTACGTCGAGATCATTGGCTTTTGGACGCCTGAATATCTAAGAAACAAGATGCAAAAGATCAATGGGCTCGATGAAAAAGAGCCTTTTCTACTCCTGGTGAATAAAAGCCTCGGGTGCTCGGGCTCCGAGTTCAAGACCGATAACGTTATCTTCTTCGATAAAAAGATCCCCCACTTGGCGATTATAAAGATTCTGAGGATGTATGAGGAGAGGCAGATGAAGGATGATATAGAGAAGCTAAAACATATGGAAATCTCCCTAGATAGCGATATGGGTATTGTAAGCCTGGAAGAGTTAGCCAGGAAATTCAGCGTCAGTTTAGGGTCTTTAGAAGAAGTGATCAAAGAAAAGAGCAAAGAAGGTTATCTGCTTCTGGGCGATCAGCTAGTCAGCAAAGAGATCCATGAGGCTGTGCAAAAGGAGATGGCTGGAGTAAAGAAACACCAAGAAGCCATCAAAATCTTTGAAAGATATGGAATAAAAGCCCACGCTCAGGCTCTGGAATCCCTTGGATATAAAGTAAGGTGGACGGGGCTCGATCCGGAAAAAGTGGAGATCCTTAGAGCATGAGTGCACCTAAAGACAGGCCTGAATGCTTTTGATGATTTAACTAAAGGACGTCAACATATAAGTAGATAAATTCAAGCCCTTAAAAGATCTAATATAGTTTTCAACCAAAGACCGTAATCCTTTGCAGGAGGAAGCAAATGCCAGTATATGACATAAGGCGTGAAGTGATAAACTAGGTGGAGGCAGAGAAGAGTGCATTGGGGGCAGCAAAGATGAAGAATGGAGAGATTTTTACATTCAGTCCAATGACTCCGGAGCCTATGGGAATTTGTATCAGAGCCTTTAATGCCATCTTCCCCTTCGCCTTTGCCATGAGATTCAGCGAGAAGATGCCCTGGTAGAAGAGAGAGGGATACGTGGATGTCACCTGTCCGGATGGAGATGTCGTTATCAGGCTGAGCCTTATTAAAGAATAAGAAAACAAAATATGAGACAGAGCAGCCAATGCTCCCGGTTCCCAAAGTGGATCCTCGATCTCAGATCAGATGATATGGCAACTGCTGATCAGACGATATCGCACACGAATACCATCTTGCCCGTATCCCTCACGGTTTGGATGGGCATGCCAAGCTTCTGAGTATTAGCATCCGTGAGATTGGAATAGCAGGGGTCCCACCCTCCAACAACTTTTCCGAGCTTTATGGAATCTCCTGGATCATAAGGTACCTTAGCTGAAGTCTGGGCTGCAGCCGAAGATGCCGTTACCTCAGGGGCCGTTTTGGCCATATTGCTGATATAAACAACACCAGAAACGCCCTTACCTGCCGCATCTAAATTCAAAGCTGATTGGTTCAAAACGGAGCTGTCAAGGACGGTCGTCTTCAGAGGTGTCGCATCAAGAGGAATCACACCCAAAGCTGCTTTTGTGTTATTGGCGGAAACTGTGCTAGTTACATAGGTATTATTAATGGCACTATCATTCATGGATAGGTTATTCACGCCGGTATTATCCGTGGAGCTGCTATTCATCGCTGTAGCCACGTTATTGCCCTGAGCATACTCAGCTATAGCCGTGGCCATTAGAACAACTATGACTCCAGTTAAATATATATTTCTTTTATTATCCATGACATCCCTCGACCACGGAAACAGCGCTAAAGCATATAAGATTAATCAATCTCTAACCCACACTGGAGTTCCTTATTGGCAAGAGCTGATGCTATCAAGTGATAATGCTACCAACGTTTAAGGCTACCTCCTGCAGGTCTTAAAAGTCCTACTCTGGCTTTATGCAGGGATATATGTCACAAGGCTGTAAAGCATAAAGCATAAATTTCAAAATTTATATCGAGGCATAATGGATTGGCTGCCTATAATCGCGGCAATACTGGTTCTATGGGTTATCGCGACCCTAGGATTAAAAGCGGTTATTCTCCAAGGATTCATCCAGCGGAAGGTCCCCCATCTATGACCCTGATTATGGTTCTTGCCAAACCACGTGCTGTTATCAGCTTATCAATGGTAGATGATATTGCTGTTTCCGGAATAACGCCGACCAGGATGTATGTCTTTCTTGAGCTATACCGTGTTCGACTGTGATTGTAGAACTACGCGCTGGTATAAGCGAGCCAAAGCTAAACTGATATGCGGTTATCAGCAAGACAGAGGTAACGATATGTATTCACATCTAAAGCTACTAGCACTAGCCACGTGCCTTTTAATAAGCGGCGCATACGCCCAAGACAACCAGAGCCTCTATACTGGCTTGATTGGAGTTGGTTCCAACCTAAATAGTACAGAGCTTGGCTACCTTCCAAGAGCAGACGTACCTCTACAAACGCTCATAGACAAAACCAGTGATGGCGCGACCGTAACCGTAACCCTAGCCAATTATGCTTTGAGTCAACCACTTCGTATTAGTAAAAATATAACTCTGGTTGGCGCGCCATTTGCCTATATTGATGGTCAGGGGGCTAGTCAGATACTGAAGATAGATAATCCCAAAGTTAGCGTGATTATGGAGGGTTTCCTGTTTATTTACTCGGAATACTGGGTCTTACGTCATCTATGCCAATGGTGCTCAACCAAAGAAGGCAAAGGTATTGATTAAAGACGCCAATGTATCCAACAACCCAGGACCGTATAACGTGTTTTTTGGGACCGGTGGAGCCATAGTATGTGATAATAGTACCTCGCTAATCGAACGCTGTATCATCAAAGGTAATAAAGCTCTGGTGATGACAAAAGATACCCTCGGTGGAGTTGGTGCGGGTTTGAGCTTCGCTAGCTCGGATGTAACGCTGAACGATACATTAATCGAGGGGAATGAAGCGCTTTATGTGTCTGCTATCGATGTTGGACCAGACTCTAATGTGACGATAAATCGCTGCACTATTGCGGAAAACAAAGCTCTAGGCGTCCAGCACCACGGTACGTATGCCAAAGGCGATGTGGCGGGTATTGGTATTGCAATCGGTTCCGAGGTCATTATGGATGACGTCTCCATTAGCAATAACCAGGCTGCGGACGAATATGCTGCCATCACAAACGGGGAACATTAAGCTTGAAAAACGTCAGGATGTACGGGAACGTCGCTGGCAATACTTCAGCTATCTACAACAACAGATTTGGGACGCTTATCTACGGG
>CAZKWM010000031.1:0-5218 GCA_964556405.1 uncultured Methanotrichaceae archaeon
CTTATATCAATTGCCCTCAGGGTACGCGACGGTCTCTGCAGCTTTATTGGCAAGGGTATAAAAATGAAAACCACAAGAGCACAAAGATACAAAGTTGGTTAATCGAATAGGATGCTTATCCCTTGAAAAGAGAAGGCCTTTGTGCCTATATATCTTTATGATTAGCGTTTATTATTTAACTAGATGAATCGCCGATGAATGGAATCATTTCGAAGAGTTTTTTTAATCCGATAGCATCCAGATATATCTCTACTGTTTCCTTTCAGCGGTGAGGTCTGATCTTGAATTTGGCGAAACCGCTCATTATCCTGGCCTTCAACATATTCCAGGCCTAGCAGACGAATACCGTAGAGATGAGGAACCTGTCCTTCAATCCTCCAGCCATATCGGTACACATGGGCTCAACATCGTGGATCACACCATCACCTGCGCCTCGGGCCTCTTTGACTCGGGAGGCATCAGGTCTGGAGGTAGGGTTCGATTACACCTTCGAGAGCCCAGGCACCTACACCTATCACTGCATCATCCATCCCTACATGCGCGGCCAGGTGACATTGACTGAGGCCTCTGTCTAGGCAGTTACTGCCGATTTCTCAGGCCTTTGCCCGCGATAGAATCTGACATAGAGGGCGCCCGTCGGACAGATATCGACGCAGAACTTGCATCCTGATTTCTCCAAGGACTCGGGCCTTATCTAGTGCATGCGGTGGTAGTCAGGGTTGATCTAGAGGACGCCCTCGCCCATGATGTCGCGGCAGGTCCTGACAACAACATCCGTACAGGATACATAGATTGTAGCCACGGCCAAAGAAAGGTTCACTGATAAGGGGTACACTGCGATAGCTGACCGGGTACCTAACCTTCTCCAGGCCCACGTACTTCACTGCCCTATGGAACCTGTACTCTCCGTTCTTGGGATAGTATTTGTAGCAGATGGCGTTGGATAACCTGCACATGCATTCCCTGAATGTCTAGCACTCGCTCTTTCTCTCGCAGAAAAAGTAGCTCACAGGATGGTTAGTCAGAGCTAGGAGACGCTCCAAGGTAGTGCCGCCTCGCATGAGGTGGGAAAGATATCCCATCCCTCTATCTGCACCAGTCAGAGCTCACATGAGCCTATGGGCTCCGGGTCCTGGTGGTAGCAGAGGGAGGGAACGTGGATCTCGGCAATCCTGGCGGCCTCCAGGATGGTGGTACCACGAGGAACGCTCATGGCCCTGCAGTCTAGGGTCAGATCTACATTGCCTTCTATGATACGGGTAATGGCTATAGATGCTCATTTTAAGTGCAGATCTCCTCAAGAATCACCATTTACCAACCCAATTTATATGCATCGCTTTCTTATTCATAAAAGTTATGAAAACATCATAAAAGGGATGTTAGGCCCTTGATCCGAAAAATCCATAAATAGCTTTGGCCAATTAAGACTATGCTCCGGCGGAAAAGGGCCCAAAGTGAACCTGTCCGCTGCCAAAAAGGGCAAGAAGTTATTTATATTGACGGCCTGAGTGGCCAAAGAAGACCTGCAACCTGAGCGGCTGTAGATCCCCCAAAGCCCGGAGGTTGCACGGATGGGGCTACTTTAGCCCCGGTGGTGGATGCCATGCCCACGAAGGTCAACTTGAAAAGGGTTGAGATGCCCAAGCAGCCCCCAAAAGAGAGGCGGTGGAACTTCCAGGAGGTAGCCCTGGGCTACACTGGAGATGAAGCGAAGACTGAGGCCGATAGGTGCCTCCAGTGCAAGAAGCCAAAGTGCGTCGAGGGCTGCCCCGTCGGCGTGGAGATCCCTCACTTCATCAAAGTCCTGAGGGAAGGCGATATGCCCGAGGCTGCCAGGTCTCTCAAGGGAAAGAATAGCCTGCCCGGGGTCTGCGGCAGGGTTTGCCCCCAGGAGGTTCAATGTGAGAGCCGCTGCGTCATGGGAAAGAAAGGCCAGCCCGTGGCCATAGGCCGCCTGGAGAGATACGTGGCCGATTGGGAGCTCTCACAGGAGAGAAAGTCCCAGGGGAAGGCTCCACAATCCATTGGAATGAGGGCAGCAATCGTAGGCTCCGGACCCGCCGGCCTCACTTGCGCCTCGGAGCTGGCCAGGATGGGACACAAGGTCGTTATCTTCGAGGCCCTCCATGAAGCTGGAGGGGTGCTGGTCTACGGCATTCCTGAGTTTAGGCTCCCCAAGAGCATAGTCAAGGCCGAGGTGGACTACGTCAAATCCCTGGGTGTCGACCTGGAGCTGGACTCGGTGGTGGGAAGGCAGTTTCAGGTCAAGGAACTTTTAGCTGATGGCTTTGACGCCGTCTTCCTGGGAATCGGCGCCGGGGCTCCCAGGTTCATGGACCTCCCTGGAGAGAACCTGAATGGTATCTATTCAGCTAATGAATACCTGACCAGGATCAACCTCATGAAGGCCTACAAGTTCCCCGAGTACGACACGCCCATAAGGAAAGGCAAGAAGGTGGCGGTAGTGGGCGGGGGCAACGTGGCCATGGATGCCGCCCGGTGTGCCCTGAGGCTTGGAGCCGACGAGGTTCACGTTGTGTACAGGCGCTCCGAGGCAGAGATGCCGGCCAGGCTCGAGGAGATCGAGAACGCCAAGGAGGAGGGTGTCATCTTCGACTTCCTCACCAACCCCATCAAGTTCCTGGGCGATAAGAATGGAAGTGTCAGGGCCATGATCTGCGTGCGCATGGAGCTCGGCGAGCCGGATGAGAGCGGAAGGAGGAGGCCGGTGGTTAAGAATGGCTCCGAGTTCTCCATGGACGTGGACACGGTGGTCATAGCTGTTGGAACTATACCCAATCCCCTGATTCCATCCACGACTCCGGAGCTGAAGGTCACCAAGTGGGGGACTTTAGCTGTGGACGAGAAGGGCAGGACTGCCATGGATGGGGTCTGGGCTGGTGGCGATATCACCACAGGCGGAGCTACGGTCATTAGCGCCATGGGGGCGGGGAAGGTGGCGGCCAAGGACATGGATGAATGGCTGAGGGCCAAAGGGAAGAAGAGCGCCTAAGCCTTCCTTTTATTTTGCATTGCTCTTATGTTGATAGCATCTCTTTTCAAAGGCTTTATCTGAAAAAGGGATGTTTAATATAGAGGATCATGTGTCGTATATCCGACAAAGTCTTTATAACTCAGGTTTTGTAGAGCGATTTCTAATCGTTAGGAGAAAATCATGTAAATATTTTAATTTATTGTTGCCTTATTTACGATAAGCCTTTTATGGGTATGACTCTATCCTTTTTCAGCGATGATTGGTAAGTATTCCAGGCATCTCTCTGAGATGAGTAATCTCATCAGTTTATTATAATAAAATATACATTATAGATTATGGGGCAAGTCTGGGCTTTGATGATATCTTTAATGAAGCTGGGGACTTAGATAAGACCTGTATTTCTCCCGACTTTCCTAGGGTGTCCACTGTCGATGAGATCGCCGGACAATATCACGAATCTAGGATTGTGGATAAAGTGGAAGGAACTGCTCCAATCTCCGAGACTCGCCGCAGGATGGAAAGTCGTGGTTCTACCGCAGCCAGGTTCATTCTCGGCGGGCAGATGCCTCCTAAGATGACCGAATTGGACAGCCACGATCTATTATCCCTGTTTGAAAAGGCGTGGCCCAATTGAAACTGATGTTCTTTAGCCCATCTAGCTTTACAATCCACACATTATCTATGAGAGGATATGGCTCCATTCATCGACAGTAATGTTAGAGTTTTTAAAGCTGGCAGGTTTTGTTTTTCCTGAATTATGTTACCACTAACAGAGCCTCCTAGATTCCAGATTTGAAGAAGCTAGCCTACTTTGAGAGATATATCATGATAGAAGTTGAGACTCAGGTCTTGGAGTGCTTAGCGTTAAGTGTTAAATAATCTGGGGGACAATAACCCAGACACCTCGATACGACTTATCCGGTCCTAAGATGCCAGGTGACTTCCTGTCATTTCTATATCATCTAGTCGATAATGGAGATATAACGAAGCACTAGCAGTAGCTACTCTATGGACACCCAAGAAATCAATAAACATTTAACAAGTGCTGTTAAGGATTAAGGTTCTCGGCTTCGGTTTTCTTTAGTCATTATTCCTGTCTTGGCTTTCGAAGTACCCGAAAGCCCTGAAGGGAAAATCATAGAGATCAAATCGCCGGAGGAACTAGCGTCGCTGGCGAGCAAGCTTGATTGGGGCAATAATATCACGGTTTATATGATGGTGCCAGCCTCATCGCTACGGGGTGGTTGTTGTTCTAAGTCAGATCGATTGGACGAATTGGCGTGGGTAAAATGTTGTTGTACGCATAAGAACTCTAAAGGCTGCCTCGTAACTAAATGTGGAGATGATGCAATAAATTGCGACCATGCAAGTTGCCCTAGCTCACCCTACCAATGTCCTCCTCCTAACCAGGAGGTTAGCTGCACATGTCCGGCTTAAACGAGAATAAGGTAAAAAGAGGGATAGTAATATGAACCCGATTAAGCTAAGCCTATTTGTGATGGGTGTCATCCTACTAAATGGTGCAGTAGGAGAAGAACATCACGTTTGTACTATAGAAGCTACTATGGATCCGGATGGTGAAGCGTGCTGCGTAAAGTGCGATTCTTTAGATCCAGCGTTAATGGATTTAATGAGAAATTGCCCATATTTACAGAAGCTATATGGCTACGGGGATAGTATCTCAACGGCCATTAATGGTGTAGAGTTATCCTCTCTTCCGGCCTCTACTGTAGGACTCCAGAGGCTAATTAGTGATGCTGGAGATAGAGATACCCTCATTCTACCGGGTGGCTACTATACGGAGGGTAATATTTCCATAGATAAGAATCTAACTATATATGGGAAAGGATACGTTGTAGTCGATGGAAGAGGCAATGGGGCGATATTAAACATAGGAAAGGATAATCCCAATACACAAGTAACCCTTGAGAATATCAACTTTATAAATGGACACTCGTCTAAAGGTGGAGCTATTATCAATAGTGCTAGCCTTTCTATGACCAGATGCCATATCCTCAATAGCACGGCAGATAATGGTGGCGGCATTAGTAATAGTGGTACCTTAACTTTAGAGGATTGTGAATTTAGAGGTAATGGCGCACGGTCTGGGGGAGCTGTTTATAATGAGGATAATGGCACAGTGGTAATGAAAGGATGTACTCTTAGCTCGAGCTATGGTGAAGGGTCCGCCTTATTTACCAGTAGAGGGCGCGTGGTCCTAAA